>DAIMMR010000565.1:0-2250 GCA_036720575.1 Clostridium sp. | reverse complement strand
ACTATCTCCTTCCTGAGTAATTTCTTTCCGCCTATCCAACTTATAAAACTATTCACATGTACCTCCTATATTCCAGATAATACTATTATATGCGAACATATGTTCCGTTTCAAGGTAAAATATAGGCATAGAATATGCTATTATATTTAATATAAGTTAATGTATAACATGTAAAATATTAAGTAGCTCAATAAATAGGAATAATATAATTTGAATTTAGTCAAGTCGTATATTTCAAAAACTGTGTATTAACTTTAATCATGTATAAAACAAGTGAAATTAATTCGTTTAGAATATGTTACACGAGATATATAAAGAAAGGAGAAAATGAAATGACTGAACTAATAACATTACCATTATTGTTTGAAATGGGAGAAATGAAATTTTATATTCATCCAGTTGTAATTAAAAACAATGATGATTTAATTTTAATTGACACAGGATATCCTATGTTTTTGCCAGTAATAGAAAAAGCTTTTGAGAAAAAGGGATTGAATATCAGAAATCTTCAACAAGTTATTTTAACTCACCATGACCATGACCATATGGGAGCAGTAAAGGAACTTGTAAAAAAATATCCTTCTGTAAAGGTGAAGTGTTCCGCAGAGCAAATTCCATATGTTTTAGGAAAAAAGAAATCACTTCGGTTAGAACAAGCAGAAAAATTGGGGGCAGATGCTGGATTTATACAAATGATAAAAAGTGTAGAGCATTTGGATTCTGCTTTAGCAGTAACAGATAATGAAATTATCTGTAATGGAGTCAAAGTTATTGAAACATCAGGGCATATGCCAGGACATATTTCTATTTATATTGAAGCAATGAAAACTTTAATAAGTGGAGACATGTTAGTTTCAGAAGGTGGTGTACTAGGTATCGCTGATGAACAATTTGTGTTAGATAAAGAGGCTGAAATAAATTCACTAAAGAAAATTGTTAATTTGGATATTCAAAAAATTATATGTTTCCATGGAGGAGAGTATAAAAGTAATAATTTAAAAGAAGACTTGAAAAAAATTATTGCAAAGGGGTATAATAAACAATAAACTCCAATTTACCTAATTGAACAATATTCTTATTAGATGAATTAATGTAAAAATAAAGCCTAGAGCAGTTTTCCCTCTCTAAGCTTTAAACCTCTATTGAACCACTGTACTTCCAGCAGTACTCTGAATACTAGCAATAGTCTGTTTCAACTGAGTATTCTCAGCTTGTACTGCAGCCAAATCCTGATTTATCTTAGCAATCTGTGCATTCTTTTCAGCTTCACTTACAGGAGCATGTCCAAGGTCATTTACTGCTTCCTGGATAAAATCATCTATAAGCTTTTTCTGATTTTCAGTAGGAGTTACATTGATTTCTTTCAGTGCAGCATAAACTGTCTCCTGTGCAGACTTAAATTTTTCTTCATTTGTCTGTAAACTTCCGGCATGGGCTAATTGCTCAGCTGCTTTAACTCCAGCCACTGCTTTTTGTTCAATCCAGTCTAGAAGTGTTGCTGCAGGCTTTAGACTTGGGATTGTCTTTGCTACCTGGATAAGTGGTTCTGTTGCTTTCAGTACATCTCTTGTTGTATCAAGTACTTTTTCAGTGTTAATATTCTTTTTCTTTAAATAAGGTACCAATCCATAGATACCACCAATTACTCCTACTAAAACTCCACCTACTGCTACAATATCATTTACATTTATCATTTTTATTACCTCCATAAATTTTTATTTATTTTTCTACAAAATCATAGGTCTTTTCAAATATATCTGGCTTACAAGCATAATATTCTCCATCTACACCCTTTATAATATAATCACCTTCAGTGGCTCTCATAGGACCTTCTAGTGTTGGAATTATAAAATATTTCTTTCCATCTTCTTCAAATACCTCAATTTTAAAAGGTAAAAACTTTGACAATTTCATCATGCAAGATGTTTCAGCATAAAATACAACAGCTTCAATTACAATGGGCTTCTTTCTGTATTTTGCCATCCTATTTACCTCCGTTTTTAATAAAATCAAGTACAGCCTGATTTGTCGCATATCTGTCTTTACCACTAATTAATCTAGTCAAATAGCTTGTATATTGTTTTTCATTTCCACCCACTGCGTATACATTCTCCACCTGGCTGAAATCAAACTTTCTACCATTGGAAATGGTAGGACAGTTAAGATAGTCGGCAAGTATTTCAGCACTATTCTGATCGGGTCCATAATTGTAAACTACTATATTTTTCACTTTCTTCTTTCCTCCCTTTA
>DAIMMR010000053.1:0-15872 GCA_036720575.1 Clostridium sp. | reverse complement strand
TCTTCTGGTGTAATTCCAACTATATCCTTTTCCTTTATCATTTCATCTATAGTTTGATATACCAGATAAGGGTTAACTGCAGAAGCACCATAACTTATCAAAAGTGCAAAATGTGTAGTTTCTCTTGCTTCTCCAGTTTCTACAATAATTGAAACTTTCGTACGTGTTTTTTCCCTAATTAAATGATGCTGTACTGCTGAAACTGCCAGTAGACTTGGTATTGCAGCCTCATAAGAATCCACATTTTTATCACTTAAAACTAGTATATTATATCCTTCTTTTATTCTCCTTGAAGCCCTTTCACAAATCTTTTCAAGGGCTTCCTTAAAGCCTTCTACTCCTGTATCACATTTAAATGTAATAGGAATAGTGGTAGTTTTAAAATTCTTATCTCTTAAACTCTTTATTTTTGATATTTCTTCATTTGTCAGTGTAGGACTTTTTATCTCTATAAATGAATCATTCGTGATTTCTCCATGTTTACCATTTAATATATTAGCCTGAGTAGAACCTATATAATTTGATAGAGACATTACCAATCTTTCTCTTATAGAATCTATAGGAGGATTGGTTACCTGGGCAAAAAGCTGCTTGAAGTAAGCAAAAAGCATTTGATTTTTATTTGAAAGCACTGCAAGGGGAGTATCATTTCCCATAGATCCCACCGGTTCTTTGCCATCCTTTGCCATAGGTTCTATTATCTTGCCTAAATCTTCAAGAGTATATCCAAAAGCCTGTTGTTTTTCCTTTAATACTTCAGGAGATATCTCCTCTTCCCTTGTCCTAACTGCTTTAAACATATTAAGAGTATACTTTAACTTAGGAAGCATTTCTTCATAGGGTTTACTCTTACATATAGTTCTCTTTAATTCCTCATCATTTATTATTCTTCCCTGGGCAGTATCAACCAAGAACATTTTGCCTGGTTTTAGCTTTCCCTTTTCCTCTATGTCTTCATCTCTAAATTCTAGTACCCCAGTCTCTGAAGCAAGTACTACAAGACCATTTTTTGTTATCATATATCTTAAAGGTCTTAGTCCATTTCTATCAAGAGTAGCACCAACTTGTACACCATCAGAAAAGGCAACTGCAGCAGGTCCATCCCAAGGTTCTACAAGAGAACCATGATACTCATAAAAGGCCCTTTTATATTCTTCCATATATTTATTTCCTTCCCATGCTTCTGGTATTAAAAGCATAAGTGCATGTGGAAGGGATTTCCCATCTTCATATAATAATTCCAATACGTTGTCAAGCGATGCAGAGTCACTGCCTCCTTCACTTATTATTGGAAAGAGTTTTTTAATATCCTTTCCAAAAGCTTCGGATTTTAGTACACCTTCACGTGCTCTCATCCAGTTTCTATTTCCCCTTATGGTATTTATCTCACCATTATGTCCAAGAAACCTAAAAGGTTGTGCCAAATCCCAAGTTGGGAAAGTATTTGTGCTGTACCTTTGATGTACTAGTGCAATGGCACTTTTAAAGTTTATATCATTTAAATCAATATAAAATTTCTTTATTTGATCTGCCAATAATAGTCCTTTGTAAACTATAGTTTTACTTGAAAGACTGCATACATAAAAAGATTTTGCTGCAGCTCCAAGAGTTTTCTTGACCTCATTTTCAACTTCTTTCCTAATTATATAAAGTTTTCTTTCAAAATCAGTTTGATTTTGTGCATTTTTACCTATAAATATCTGTCTTATAATAGGTTCAGTACCCTTAGCTGTTTCACCAATACTTCTATTATCTGTAGGTACATCTCTCCAGCCTAAAATTTTCTGTCCTTCCTCTTCTGCTGCCCTTTCAAGTATTCCCTCACACTGTAATCTTATTGCAGTTTCTTTTGGGAAAAACACCATACCTACAGCATATTCACCCGGTTCAGGTAATTCTATTCCTAAATTGTCACAATTTATTCTAAAAAATTCATCTGGAATTTGGACAAGTATACCTGCACCATCTCCTGTTTTAGTATCAGCTCCCACTGCTCCTCTGTGAGTTAAATTAACTAAAATTTTAACACCTTTTTTTACAATATCATGGGTTTTTTCACCTTTTATACTGGCTACAAATCCTACCCCACAAGAATCCTTTTCATAATCAGGATCATATAATCCTTGTTTTGAAGGGAATCCTAAATTATATTTCATGTTTTCAGCCCCCGTTTAAATTTTTTTGAATAAAAATGCATTTCCCTGACCCCTAGAAATGCATTTTTAAATTTCCTTAATTATAGTTGTTTAATTATCAAACTTGATATATTGCTGTAAAATGCCAATTATATTATACACTATTGACATTTTAATAAGACTAATTTTATCATATTTTATTTCATAGTGCAAGTTTTTTAAAAAAATATTTCAATTTTCTATTTATACTATTTTATTTTACTTTTCTCAATATAAATCCTGGTATTAATTTTCGTGCTGCACCAGGCAGCAATTCCATATCCCTTTTCCTTATGCCACCAATTAGCGCCATAGTAAAAACATATGTAATTATTCCTACTAAAACAGATACTATTGTAGAAATAGCATTTGAAATATACGCAATCTTTATAAATCCAAATAAGAAATCCATGACAAAAGAAGAAGCAAATACAACTATTCCCATCATTACAGAAGCAATTACTGGTTTAACAGCATGCCTTATAAGACTAACTTTTGCATTTAAAGATTTTCTAATAATTATATGGTTTAATATTATAGGTATGAGAAATCCCACTATGCTTCCTACTATTGCCCCTAATATATTTATATTAGGTATTGCAATAAGAACATAATTTATACATATTTTAACTATTATACCTATTACAGAATAAAAAGTAGCAGTAAACAGCTTTCCTACACTTTGCAAAATGGTAGTCTGTATTTGCATTATTGACATAAGTACAAGCACTATAGAACCACATTCCATAATATAATATCCTTTTCCAAACTTTAAAAGTTCGTATATATGGCCACTTAAAACAGAAAATCCAACTGCACAAGGTATTGCAATTAAAAAGCAAATTCTGAAGGAGTAGTTTATCTTATCTTTTACCCTTTTTCTATCCTTAACTGCAAAAGCTGCTGATATTGCTGGAAGTATTGCTGCAGAAAGTGAAGATATTATAGCAATGGGAACATTCAAAAGCTGCTGATATTTGTTTAAATATCCATAAAGTATAGTAGCATTGGTATCACTTATCCCTCCAACCATAAGTCTTGTTTTAGTATTGGTTAAATCCACTATACTTCCAGCATAGGTCATTCCAACACATAAAGTTATAGGTACTCCATATTTTATAATTTTTTTCACAAGCTGTGATGTAGTGAGTCTTGTCCTACTTACTTCCACATAATTTTTAGGAAGCCTTATTTTTTTATTCTTTTCATAACAGTATATCAAAAATGCAGCAGAAGCGAGAGCCCCAAAAGAAGTTCCAATAGGTCCTCCAGTGCAGCCTACTTCCACTCCATATCTCATTAAATATGCTGCAAATACAAGTGCAAATATGGTATTTACTATTTGTTCTATAACCTGCGATACTGCTGTAGGTGTCATATTTGCCCTTCCTTGAAAATATCCCCTATAGGCAGAAGCAATGGAAGTGAAAAATATAGCTGGTGCCAAAGTTACAAGGGATAAATACGCCTTGTTATACTTTGTTATACTAGCTAAAGGTCCTGAAAATACAATTAGAAAAGATGCCATTACTATTCCCAAAATCACCAGAATAAATCTAGCTATTTTAAATCCCCTTACTGCATCTCTATAATTACCTACTGCATTTAATTCAGATATAAGCTTTGATATAGCTACAGGTATACCTGAATTCGTAAGTACGAAAACAAAGGCATATACCTGATAAGATGCACCATACAATCCATAACCCTCTTCACCTATTATTTTCATCATGAGGGGTATATATATAACAGATAATATTTTTACGGCCATCCCTGCCATAGAAAGTATGGCAAAACCTTTAGTTGTTGACTGTTCTTTCATAATTCAAAACTCCCTATCAAAAACAATTAATATCCTAGAATATTAGAATTTATTAAATATATCCTTTTTTATTTTCTTTAATATAGGTGGAAGTCCCTCTGTTATGGTCTTGTTTTCCATATAATTAAGTTTTTCAGGACAGCTCCTAAAGTTTAACTTATATGCATATAAGTATTGATAATCCAAACCATATTTATTGTAGAAAAAACTATTTATATTTGAAACACCATATTTACTATCTCCTACTATGGCATTTCCTGAATATGCTAAGTGAGCCCTCAACTGGTGGCTTCTACCTGTAATTAGCTCAAGTTCTATCAGTGAATATATGCCGCAGGTGTTAACATTTTTTACTCTCATAGATATCTTTTTTGAATTTTTTTCCGGTGTATTGCTTACACTGGATTTGTTATTTGTTCTATCTTTTTTTATGTAACCTTCATAAACTCCATCTTTTATTTTTCCAATTACAAGAGCTATATAATACTTCTTTATACTTCTTTCCCTTATCATCTCATTCAATAACTTCAATGATTCATAATTTTTTCCATAAATAACTATACCAGAAGTATTCCTGTCTAATCTATTACAGGGTGATGGAGCAAAAGTAACCTCTTCTTCTGGATTAAATTCTCCCCTATCATACAAATGTGAAAGTACATAATCAGTTAAAGTAGCATCCTTGGAATTTTTATCTGAATGCACCAAAACTCCAGGCCATTTTTCTACCAAAAGCATATTTTTGTCTTCATAAATTATCTTTAAGAAGCCATTGTCTATTCTTTCAAATTTAGATTTTGTTTCCTTAGAAGTTATGTATTCTGCATTTACTATATCTCCTTCCAGAAGGAAATATTTTTCTTTAGCTTTTTTCCCATTTACTTTAATATCACCTTTTCTTATAGCTCTGTATATACCACTAAGCGGCACATCCTGAAGCCATTTTCTTGAAAATTTATCTAATCTTTGACCAGCTTCGTTCTTTCCTATCTCCAATTTCATATCAATCTCTCCTAAGTCTTAAAATTAACAACTCTCTTATATATCTCCAATTAGTAATTTAAGAATTCTATATTGCAAAGTTCTTAAAAAGTTTAAAGTTCTTTGTTCTTTGGTAAATTGTATTATTTACAATAATATATGGACAACACCTAATTATATACTACTATTATTAACTAAATCAATAAATAGAAATATAATTTTTAACTTAGGCATTTGAAAGAAAATACCTTACATCCTTATACTTGTTTTTCTACATAAAAAATATACTTAAAGTTTACACCCATTACAATAAAAACTCTAAGTACATTTAAATACTGTACTATCTTAAAAAATCATAAGCTGCCTTGCACTGTATGGCAACTCCGATAGGAAGACAATCTTCATCTACATCAAATAAATTTCCATGGGCAGGATGTATTATTTGTTTTTCTTCATTTCTACATCCTAAATAATAAAATGCAGAAGGTCTTTCCATAGAAAAATAAGCAAAACTTTCTACGCCCATGCTTGGCTTCTCAAGTATCTTTACTTTATCTTTACCTATAACATCATATGCTGCATTTAAAATATCCTGTGCTGCCCTATCGTCATTATAAAGGCAAGGATAACTTTCCTGTATGTCTATTTCACATTTTCCCCTAAAAGAATTAACTACTCCATTTGTTATTTCACAGAGCCTTTTCTTTACGTATTCCCTATGCTCTGTCTTCATGGTCCTTATAATACCTGATATTGTAACTTCATCTGGTATTATATTTTGGGCTGTACCCCCATGAATTGAGCCTATAGTTATTACTCCTGCATCTGTAGGAGGAAGTTCCCTACTTATGATTTCCTGAAGTGCTATTACCACATGGCTTGCTATTACCACAGGGTCAATTCCCATATGTGGTCTGGCTCCATGAGATCCAACTCCTTTAATTTTTATGTCAAAAGGATTAGAAGCTGCATTCACTACTCCAAGTTTAAGTCCTATATTTCCAACTTCTATATTTTCCTCTACGTGAAGTCCTATCACCCTATCAACCTTTGGCTCCTCAAGCACTCCATCTTCTATCATTACCTTAGCTCCACCTGTAGTTTCTTCTGCAGGTTCAAAAAATAATTTTACATTTCCTCTTAATTCATCTTTTATAGAGTTTAGGATTTTAGCAACTCCAAGAAGTATAGTTGTGTGTGCATCATGGCCGCAGGCATGCATTTTTCCCTTAACCTCTGAAGAATAGTCACAAACTTTTTTATCTTCTAAAGGAAGAGCATCCATATCAGCTCTTATTCCTATAGTTTTAGTACCTTTTCCTCTTATTATTGCACATATTCCTGTACGGGCCGTGTCCTTATACTCTATGCACCATTTATCTAAAAATTGTTTTACTTTGCCAGAAGTTCTTTCTAAATCATATCCAAGTTCTGGATGCCTATGAAAATCCCTTCTCGTTTCAATCAATTCTTGTTTCATAGATTCTGCCATTTTCAAAAAGTTTCTCTGCATATTTGTTCCTCCAATATTAGTATCAATACTTATTCCCAACCTAATTCTATTATGTCTCCTTCAGACAACTTATCATAATAACCTGCATTGTTTCCATTTAAATGCAAATACAGCTTTCCTCCAACTTTTGTTAAATCAAATTCTATATGATTAAATATGTCCACAAATATATAATCCTTTTTCCCCGTAAGTACTACAGTTTTTCCATTTGCAACTACAGTTATTTCATTTGTATCCTTACTTTTTTCATTCAAAGTAGATTCGCGTAATTCATCCTCTTTATCTTTGCTTATATTTTCTTCCTTTGGAGCCGCTTCCAAAGCCACTTCTTCTGAATTTGAATTTTCCTGTCTTTCTTCTTCAGGATTCTTTTCTTTTCCATCTTCTGCTTTAGTTATTCTATAAATTCTGTCCCCTTCATTTATAATATATTCTTTATCTAATTTGTTTCCATCTAAATAATATACAAATTCTTCTCCACTGTCAGTTGAAAAATATTTTTCATAGTCAGAAATGGTTTCCGGTAAGATTATAGTTACATTGTCTTCTTCATTTATGGTACTATCCAATTTTACTCTATTTTCATTTATATATGCCACAGGTTCTAAATTTTCTATTAAATCATTTATAAAAAAGCTTACAGAATAAGACTTTTGTATGTAGTCTATAACTTTAGGTACAGCATCTTTTCCATTAATTGCATACTGTATTTCTATGTCGTCTCCTTCTTTAATTTCCTCATCCATGCTTTTTTCAATTCCATTTACAGTTATTTTGGTATTGGAAGCCAAAGTACCAAAAGCTACTCTTTTTATACCATTTACTGTAAATCTTATATTTTTGCCGTTTTTCCCTATTAATGCCTTAGGATTTATTCCTGCCTGCAGCATTACATCCATTACCGTATGTCCATGAGAATTAAAAAGACTTATTACATTTCCATTTAACATTACATCAATAAATCCATGTCCTAGTCTTCTTATGGAAATAAGTGCAATACCTAAAACAGTCACCCCAGTACTTCCAAGAGAATTGTCAAGACATACACAATCCGTAACTGCTTCTCTTCCCTTTATGGCAATTCTTTGAAGAGGCATATTTAATTTTTTAGCTAAAAATTCCTTCAATTCCGGGGTATGAGCTCCTCCACCTACAAGAAAAATTGCATTAGGTGGTTTATCTCCATTTAACTCAACTATTTTATTTCCAATTTCGTCTGCTATCTTATTAACAACAGGATTTATGAGCTTTATAACTTCTTCAGAAGATATTTTATTTTCTATACCTAAAACATCTGTATACTTTATAGTTTCATTTTCATTACACTGTTTTTTTATCTTTTCCGCAGTGTTAAAATCCACTAAATAATTTTGTGCTATAACTTCGGTAACTTCATCCCCTGCTTGAGATACCATCCCATAGGCACTTATAGTATCCTTACTGCTTATTGCTATATCTGAAGTTCCTGCTCCTATATCTACTAGCGCTAAATTTAAGAGTCTTAAATTTTGTGGAATTGCAGCTTCCATAGCTGCAATAGGCTCTAAAGTCAAACTTACTACCTGAAGGCCTACTTTTTCCATGACAGAATACAAACTGTCTACTACAGACCTTGGAAGAAAGGTTGCTATAGCTTCTACAGATATGTTTTCTCCTTTATGTGCCAGTAGATTACTTATAAGATAACCATTTAGATAATAACTTTTCACACTATACCCTACACAATACAACCTTCCCTTTGTATTTTTAGTTACCTGTTTTTCCGCAGACTTCACTGCAGTTAACTCAAGACTCCTTATGGTATCCCTATCTATTTCCTTATCATAATCAATGTTCATATTCTCTTTTACAGATACAGTTCTTAAAAATCTTCCTGCTGCTGCTATTGCTGCATTTTCCAATTTCATGTTTAGGTCTTCTTCTATTTTTTTCTTTACAGCATTTACTGCATTTGCCACAAGACCTACATCATGTATCTGCCCATCGATCATTGCCCTTTCTTCATGTTCCACACAATGTTCTGATACTATATTAAATTTTTTATCCTTCACTATTCCAGCAGTACCTATTACGGTTCTTGTACCTATATCTAGTGCAAATATTACATCCTGCGGATTAAAGTTAGTAATCTCCATAATATTTACCTCTTTTTCTGTAATCTAAAAGCCCATATTCCCAAAATATGAGCCTAATAAAATTATATAACAATACGACAAAACATTCAATTTATATTGGCAAAGTGATTTTTACTATAGTCCCTATGTTTATTTCACTCCAAACATGAATTTTGCCATTATGCTTATCTATTATCCACTTTGAAATTGAAAGACCCAGCCCTGTACCTCCACTACTTTTAGTTCTGGATTTATCAGCTCTATAAAATCTATCAAATATATGAGGCAAGTCTTCCTTTGAAATTCCTGTACCATTATCTGCAATGGTTATTATAGCTTCATTTTCTCTTTTATAGGAATCAATTTTTATGCTTTCACCTTCCCCGGTATATTTAATACTGTTGTCTATGAAAATTCTTATAGCTTCCTTTATGAGTTTTTTGTCAGCATTGATGCTAAATTCATCATTATGTTCATTTTCTATTTTATGTACATCATCAATTAATTTTGTCTCTTTTACTATTTCATCTATCAGCTCATTCATCATAAAATTTTCTTTCTCAACTTTTTGAGTATTTTTATCTCCTCTTGCAAGAAATAAAAGTTTCTCAATCAAGTCTTTCATATTTTTAGATTCACTTTTTATAGCATCAATGGATTCTTCGAGCACGTCTTTATCATCTTTTCCCCATCGGTCTAACATATTAGCATATCCTTGAATTATGGAAATAGGTGTTCTCAGTTCATGTGATGCATCAGAAACAAATTGATTTTGTTTCTCTATAGAACTTTGAATTCTGTCCATCATATCATTAAAAGTTTTTGCTAAATCCTTAAGTTCATTTTTTGATCCCTTAATATCAAGTCTTTTATCCAAATCATCTATAGATATTTTTTTTACTGTATCCGCCATAGTATACACAGGAGATAAAAATTTCTTACTGGCTTTTGAACCAATTATTATGATTATGATTAATCCCATAATATTCCATACTGCTAAAATTCCTAAAAGAACTACTATATAATTATCCTTTCTACCATTTTGCATATAGTAATTAAAGCTTCCAATTATTCCTAAAGTAATGAAGAAAAAAATTATCACAAAGGTGAATACATAAGTTACTGTTATTTTAAAGCTAATGGAAAATCTAAGTTTGTTTTCTATCTTTTCAACTGCCTTATTCAAATATTTAGGTAAAATCTTCAAAGCACGCTCTAATAGTAAAAACAAAATCTTTATGATTTTAACTGTTATTCTAAATATAAGTTTAATCTTATTCATCCTTTAATTGATACCCCACTCCTCGAACGGTATAAATAAATTTGTGATTAAATCTATCATCTATTTTACTTCTCAAATAACGAATATAGACATCTACTACATTAGTATCCCCTATATAATCATATCCCCATACTTTTTCAAGAATATTTTCCCTTGAAAGTACTATATTTTTGTTTACCATTAAATGTTTTAATAGATCAAATTCTGTTTTTGTCAGTTCTACTACTTCATTATTATATGTAGTAAGATATTTACTTACATTAAGTTTCAACTTGCCTATTTCTATAATACCTAATTTATCTGGCGTAACCCTTTTATGCTTAAACGTAACACGAATACGTGCAAGAAGTTCTTCTATGGCAAAGGGTTTTGTAATGTAATCATCTGCACCAATATCAAGCCCCATTACTTTATCCATTATTTCATCTTTTGCAGTAAGCATGATGACAGGAACCTCAGAGTTCTGCCTTAACCTCCTTAGTACTTCCATTCCATTTAAAGAAGGAAGCATTACATCAAGTATTATAAGATCAAAGTGTTCATTTAAAGCTTTTTCTAGTCCGTCTCTTCCATCTACAGCTTTACCTACAATATATCCTTCATGTTGAAGTTCCAACTCAACAAATCTTGCAATTTTCACTTCATCTTCTACAATAAGAATTTTTTCACCGGCCATATTATCCTCCTGTACTTTTTTTAATTTTATTATACCTTTTTTGATCTGCCTTAACAGATGAACATGAAAAAATAAAACCTGCTTTATGAAAAATCATAAGCAGGCTTTATTTTATGCATTCTTAATCTCTTCTGTTATTTTATCTTTAGCATGGTTCACAACATCAGTAACTTTATCTATTTTACTATTAATTCCGCATTCTTCTCCACTTTCTTTATGAAATCTTATCTTACAACTTGTAATTAAAGCAATGACTACAACAGCTATTGCAACAGGAAATGCAAATATACAAAGTAAAACTGCTAGAGTAGAAGGTAAATTTAAAATTGTTTTATCATCTTTAGATATTACAAATTTTATCTTGTTAGCCTTTAAAATAATATTTTTAATTTTTTTAATAAAAGGTGAACCCTTTATGCTTTCATGCTCTGGCTTGATTTTGTTCTGTTCCTCTAAATATAAAAGTGCTTCTACCAAATCACCGTTACATTTTTCAAGTGCCTCTTTGGCCTCCTTATAGCTTACATTTGCCCTTTTTCTTAATGAATCAATTTGTTCAATTGAAATTGTCATCTTAATTCCTCCCTATAACTATTTTTTAATAATGAATTTTCTTTATATCTATATACTACTGGGGAATAATTAGAAGACAATTAGTTAAAGATTAGAATTTGATTAGAAATCAGTTTATGTAATTAAATTTGATCAATTAATTATATTCTCTATTTCTTTTATTACTTTTTCAAAATCATCATTAAAACTATTTTCTATAGTTATGTCAGCTTGATCTATAACTTCACTTGCTGACTTTTTCATTTGACTATCTTTGGAATTTTTTATCATAATAAAGACGCCTGGATTAACAACTTTTCGTAAGCTATTTGATTCACATACTATAAGAGCATTTTCAGGTATTTTAGTAATAAATGCATTAAATGCTTCGTACATATTATCCTTCAATGCTTTTAACCAGTAAACATTCTCTGCTCCAGCAGCTAATAGTAAAGATGTATCCTTATTATTAGCTGAATTTAACTCTTTCATTATCTCAAAATTTCCTTTTAAGCTTGAACACACCCCACAACCTTCTCCTCCACGTATACATTTTCCGTTTTTCTCCTGGATAGTTGTTACTTTTAGTGCTACCACTGGTCTACTTAATTTATATTTATTTATTATTGAAACAGCAAGAGTAGTTTTTCCACTGTTTCTAGCAGTTGAACCAATTAAAATCATATTGGGAATATTATACTTCCTAGTTTCCATTTTGCTCACCTCACTATCAATTATTACTTTAAGCATTTTCAAAGAAATAACCAGTCAGCATGCTAGCCTATTTTCTTTCAAATCCCTTAAAAGCAACCAAGCTGACAAGATATGATCTTTATTTCATTCTCATTACATAGCTTCCCTATATCCGAAACATTTACTCTTAATTCTTCTGCTATTTTATAAGCTTCAGAACATGCTAGACAGTTCTTATTATTTTGTATTTTACAGCGACTCTCTATAGCCTCTAATTTAATATTTTATCCATTTTATTCCTCCTCTTCTGATATAGCTATTTACTCAATTTACGCACATATAAAATTTTGACGTAATATAAAAATATTGCGAAACAAAGCTTTTGAAAATATCAAAGTTCAAATAACAAAGAACAGATAAAGATGATTTCCATCGTACCTCAGGAAATCTATAATTTTAATATTTTCTGACGTTAGGAAGAAAATTATCCTTATTTGATATTTGAACTTTGAACTTTGTTCTTTAAAAATATTGTTTCGAAATATTTTTAAACTGCGAGAGTTGAGTTACTTAATTAATAGTATAATCTTAATTATGGTTTGTAACAAACTTAAATATTCCTCATACAATAACGTACCTAGATTTGATTTACACAAATCTAGGTACGTCCCCCCAAAACCGATCTTACTTTTGTTTTCTCATAATATTTAAAGCACTGGATCGGCGCTTATTCTTAATACTATTATTTATAACTTCGGGCTTAACTATGGTGAAAGCATCAACTGGACAAACTTCTACACAAGCTGGGCCTCCAGCCCTACCTGCACACAAATCACATTTATGTGCTGCCATATTCTCCTTATTTTGCTTTCCTTCTTTAGTAATCACACTTAAACCCTGTTTTTGCTTCCGGCCATTTTTACACTTTGGAACCATATCCATAGCACCAAACGGACAAGCAAACATGCACGCCTTACATCCAATACACAATTCTGTTTTTACAACAATTTTATTCTTCCTATGAACAATTGCGCCTACTGGACATGCATTTGCACAAGGTGCATCATCACATTGCCTGCACTGCACTGGCATAACAGCCCTTTCTGCCCGTACTAGATTGATGCGAGGTGAAAAAGGTGCATCTATTAATCCTGCAGTAACCACACTAATATCTAAATGTGCAACTGCACAAGCAATTTCACAAGACTTACAACCAATGCATTTATTAGGATTTGCAACGACAAAAGTATTCAATATACTTACCTCCTTGGTGTATACGTAGTATGAAGCAAATGGTGAATATTATCTTCTACCAAGAATTCCTTATAAATTTTCTGTATTTCAGGATTGTCATGTGATTTTCTATATTCCATATTTTCATCATGTACATACGTACTGCATGTACGATTAGTATAAGCATCAGCTTTTTCATCAGGTATCAATACCTTAGGTTGTCCGCCTCCACTAACACATCCAACTGGACAGGTCATTACTTCAATGAAATGAAAATCTGCTTTTCCAGCTTTAATTGCTTCTAAAACTGGTACAACATTTTTCAGGCCAGCAACTACTGCTACTTTTAGTGTCAGATTTCCTACTTTAACCTCTGAACTTCTTACTCCTTCGCCGCCTCTTATGAATTTGAGATCAACATCTGGAATCTCTTCTTTAGTAATCAATTTATATGCAGTACGGAGGGCAGCTTCCATAACACCGCCAGTAGCACAAAAAATAGTACCTGCACCAGAATAAGTTCCAAGTGGCTTGTCAAATTCTTTTTCAGGTAAATCATTAAAATCAATGCCAGCATCTTTAATTAATTGTGCAAGTTCCCGTGTAGTAATTGCAACATCTACATCCTGATATCCGCTATCTTTCATTTCAGGACGTTCACATTCAAATTTTTTGCAAATGCAAGGCATAACTGAAACACTATAAATCTTGCCAGCATCTACACCATCAATCTTTGCACCATATGTCTTAAGCAGAGCACCTTCCATTTGCTGTGGAGATTTACAAGAAGACAGATGCGGAATAAGTTCCGGGTAATCCTGTTCAATAAATTTTACCCAAGCAGGACAGCAGGAAGTGAACATGGGCAGTACTCCACCTTCAGTAACCCTTTTAATAAGTTCATTACCTTCCTCCATAATAGTCAGATCAGCAGCAAAATTTGTATCATAAATTCGATCAAAACCTAGCTCTCTTAGTGCAGCTGCCATTTTCCCTGGTGTCAAACTTCCAAGTGGCATACCAAACTCTTCAGCAATAGCTACACGCACTGCTGGTGCACATTGAACCATAGTAAAAAGTTTAGAATTTGCTAAGGCCTCTTTTACTTCTATTGCATGTCCTGTATAGTAGGATGCAAATAAGGGCTCTTTAACAGAGGGGAGCATATTACGCTCTTTTATCTTTTGCTCACGAGGAGTAATATCTTCATCAAATGCAGATGCATAAGCACTGCAAATTTGTACACACTGACCACACAAAACACAACGTTCAGTATTAATTACTTGAGGTTGTCCTTTTTCACCTTCTATAGCATCTACAGGACAAACATCTGCACATCGTTTACATCCTGTACACAACTCTTTATCAATTTTGACAATACCTTCAGCCTTAACTGTCAAAACAATCGCCTCCTATCTTATTTTAAATTAAGTTCCTAGTCAAAAACACCTTTCACCAAATTCCAAAGATTATCAACTGCCTCTATGTTTCGTTTCTTTTTCACTTGTTTTGGTGCAATAAGTTGTAATGCTTCCTCAGGGCATGCCCTAACACAAGCTGGGCCATCAGGCTGATCAATACACAAATCACATTTATGTGCCACAACTACTTCCTTTTTTACTAGACCATTATCCGTTTCAGACATAAGCACATTCTGAGTAACTAGTTGACCATCTTTATACTTAGGTACAAGATCCATTGCACCAAATGGGCAAGCCATTATGCAAGTTTTACATCCTACACAAGCTTCGGTATCAACCAAAATTTTATTATCAACCTGGCTAATAGCCCTTACCGGACAAACATTGGCACAAGGAGCATCCTCACACTGTCGACATTGAATAGGCACAGTTACTTCAGCCGTTTTAACAAGAAAAAGCCGCGGCATAATTGGAGTCTCTACTGTTCCCACTGTCTTCCCATCATTATCAGAATGAGAAGCAGCACAGGCAAGTTCACAAGCTTTACACCCAATACATTTATGGGCATCAGCTACTACAAAAGAGTTAAGTTTCATATTCAATTACCCCCTTATAAGTTATTTTAGCCTTTAAGATAATTCTAAGGCTTTTATTTTTCTAGCCCCATAAGGACTAAAATTTATATCATAGGACTTCCTCACTTTTTATAAACAGAGTTCTTGGCATCGGATAAAATTATCAAAGTATACATCAATAGAAAATGAGAAAATCTCTATGTACCAACATTAAAAAATCCTTGATTTTTAGGCTTCTTTGTATCTACTCTTCTTGCGGAAAATCTTACGTTTTTGACATCCGAAATCTGAGAAATCTAATTTTTTTACTTTTACCGAACAAACTTTAAACTCAGGTGTTCCAGTAACAGGATCAGGGGCACTATTAGTCAAAATATTAGCTGGACTCTCAGTAAAATGGAAAGTAATAAATGTTAATCCCTCTGGTACCCTAGTTGTTACTTGTGCTTTTGTAATTAATGAGCCACGGCGTGTTGATGCACTAATTTCATCACCATCTTCAATATTAAGATTTTTTGCATCCTTAGGGTTAATTTCCAAAAATCCTTCTGGATCCGCACCATTTAGTCCCCAACAACGTCTCGTCATAGTTCCTGTATGGTAGTGAGTAACGATACGTCCAGTAGTCAGCATTAATGGATATTCTTTATCAGGAAGCTCAGCAGGTTCTCTATACTCGATTGGGGAAAACTTACCCAAACCTCGAGAAAATTTACCCACATGCAAAATAGGTGTTCCTGGATGATTCTCATTTGGACATGGCCATGGAATACCACCATTTTCCAACCGTTTATAACTAATACCAGCATAACTTGGTGTTAAAGATCTCATTTCAT
>DAIMMR010000564.1:0-2256 GCA_036720575.1 Clostridium sp. | reverse complement strand
CATTACTATCTATTATTAAGTACCTCTGCTATTATTCTAGCAACATATTTACCTGTGGCTTTGGATTCATCTGAAGTGTTTATATCTGCTCCAATCTCCATTAGTATTGCATTGTTGCTCTTATCCTGATTAAAGTACCTTGTTCCATAATTATAGTAACAAACTCCCTTGCAAAGTCCTGGAAATAGCTTATTTGAAGTATTTATTACAGAATTTGCCATAGCCATGTTTTTATCAAAATGAGGATTTTTTCTGGCCATAACCAACATAAATTTAGATATATTTTCTCCATTCATCCTGGTTGTAACTGATTTTTTATCATCTACAGAATCTCTGTGTAAATCTATTATGAGTTTAAAATCACCATACTTTTTTAAATACTTGTCAAGTGTTACAGCAGATCTGGAATAACTTTGGGTATAAGCTTCTGCATCATGCACTGTTTTATCATTTATTGCAGATATACCATAGTTATTTTGAAGTTCATTTACTATTACATCTCCTACTGCGCATACATTTTGAGTAGTATCAAAACTATTTGCAGCGCCTGGTTTATAGCTTTCCGTAGTATGTGTATGATATATTAGCACTTCAGTTTTACTCACGTCTAAAGTTTTTTTAAGTTTTGGGTTATACACAGTTACATCTTTATTTTCCAGATTCAAATCATTTTGAGTATTTGATTTAGACGTACTTTCATTTTTTTTAATCTGTTTGTCATCTAACTTAAACTCATTAAAACTTATATCTTCATTTTTTGAATAGCTTAGTCCTAAAAAAGCCACCTCTCTTCCTAAAAGAGATTTTGGATTATTTATATCTAATCCTACAGTCTTCAAAATAGTATTTCCTATAGAAAAACAATTTTCTGCCATATCATCTTCAGAAAAAGAAGTAGTCTTTACTGTTGGCATGGCATAATTTAAGACTTCAACATAGAACATATTTCTCTTTACACTGCTGCTGTATGAATTGGCCTTTGCTATGCAGGGCAAAATGATAACTAGTATTACCGTTAACATTAAAATACACATTTCTAATTTAGAATCACCTTTAAAATTAAATCTTCTGTAATTCAATATTTGACTGCTTTAAAATTTCTTAAAGCAATTCCCCCCTCTCATGTAAATTTAATACTGTTAATTTATATGAGAGGGAAATTAAAATTATCACAAGTGTGAATTAATTTAAATAAGTATTTATGTCCTCTAAATCAAGAGCAGGCTGAAGTGCTATGTTTATACCACCAGCAATTATTTTTGAAATTGAATCCATTACTAAATCCACATCTTTAGGAGTCACTATAATATTTTCCCCATAAGGTTCCATTATTTCTTGTATAACCCCTTGTTTTTCATCTTTATCCACAGATTTCAGCATTTTGTAAAATTCACTTCCACCTTTACTTTTATTTATAAGATCATCTAAAAGTAAGTCAATGGTATCATTGGCCATAGTAGCCGCATCTACCACCGTAGGAACTCCTAGAGCTATTACAGGCACTCCTAAAGTCTTCTGGCTCAATTCCATTCTCCTGTTCCCTACCCCCGAACCTGGAGATATTCCTGTGTTACCTACTTGTATTGTCGAATTTACTCTATCCATCTTTCTGGATGCCAGTGCATCTATACATACTATTAGATCTGGCTTTACCTTTTCACAAACTCCCCTTATAATTTCTCCTGTTTCAATTCCCGTAATTCCTAGTACACCAGGAGATATGACACATACTGGCCTTATACCTTCATCTATTTTATCAGGCACAAGCTGCTTTAAATGTCTTGTTACCATTAATTTAGAAACAACTTTAGGTCCCAGTGAATCTGGAGTTATATTCCAATTTCCCAATCCTACAACTAATACCGTGGCACTATCTTCTATTTTTATTACTCCTGATAACACCTTCCCAACTACTTTACTTACCTTATCTCTGATTTCACCATCGTAGTGGGTAAACTTAGGCATATCTATAGTTATATAAGATCCTTTTGGCTTTCCCATAATCTTTGCTCCTATGTCATCTACTATGTTTACATACGTTATTTTTATGTCATCTTCAACTTTTTCCTCTGTCTCTACCCCTGGAACTTCTTCTCCTCTTTCTTTTCTACATACTTCTCTTGCCTCTACTGCTAGATCAGTTCTCACACTAAACATATTATCCGCTCCTAATTCAACTTTTATTTTTATAGGACTTTAAAATAATTTATCCGATCGCTACCATTGCTAACACCCCCATCTTCTTCAAAGTGGGGG
>DAIMMR010000563.1:0-2256 GCA_036720575.1 Clostridium sp. | reverse complement strand
CATATAATGAGCCAGCTTGAATGTTTTTAATTTTTATACCGTATTCGCTCAATTAAACCCTCCCTTGATGTTTTTTAATTTAATCTTCATCATATAACTCATATGTATTTAAATCTTCTTCAGTTGCGTATCGTAAACATAGTTCTATGTATTTCTGAGGCATTTTAACTGGATTTAAAAGCCATTTATTCATTATACGTCTATTAACATTACAGTATCTTGCACACTCTGCTATACTATAAAAAATCTTATTATTAATACAAACTAATCTTGTGTTCTTACCTCTAATACGAGCTTTATATTCTTGGTAATCACATAGTCTTAATTCTTTACCTTGCTGTAAATACTTTGTAATAGTATTATTATTTACACACAATTTAGTAGATATATCTTTTATTGACAATCCATCGTTCCATAATTCACATGCGTAATATACTTTACTTTTAACTGCGTATTTATGACATTCTGTCCAATCTATATCATCTTCTGTTAATTTTAATAATTCTAATAATCCACTCTTAATTATTGAATTTTTTATCCAATTCAGCTCACTCTTTCTACAATCAATTTCAAAATAATCTTTAATTCCATTTTCTTTTGCTAATTCTTTTTTTAATTTATCATTTTCTTGTTCTTCCTCTAGTGTTCGACCACCTATTTTTTCAAAACTTCTTTTATAATGTTGCCCACCATGATTTTCTATAATACAACTCAAATTTGGAATATAAACATCATATATTTTATGTGTATTATTTTTTATTGCCCAATCAAACCTGTGTTCAGTAAAAAATTCAAATCCACTTTGTCTAATTAAAGATTCCATAAATTTGTTCGGATAACTATTTCCATCACCACATGACGAACAAGAAAAACCTTGATTTGTTAAGTACAATAGTCTTGTTTCTTTTTCATTTCCACATATAGGACATTTAACAGTGATTTTTTGCTTACTACCCCTACTAAAAAATTTATCTTCTTTGTTTTTTAAATATTTAATCAATTGTGGATGTGTTTCCCCCAAATAGTCATTATTTAAAATCATATTCATATGCTTCGTGTTGCTTATTTTATTGTGATAATAATTTGTACATTGATTATTATCACAACTGTATTCATTTGGTATAGAACAAATCATTATTTTCTTTTCTGAGTTACAAATTGGGCAAACTATTGTAACTTTTTTATGACTGCCTCGTGTATATTTATAACATTGATTTTTATCTTTAAAATATTTAACTAATTCTGGATGAGTTGTTGCTATATCGTTTATACCTTTAATCACCTTTCTATTTGTGCAAGTAGGACAATTGCATTGTTTTGTTATTAAATCGGTTTCTCTCATTATATGTATACCATTGCATAAATTACACTTCAATTCATATGCTTTTATTTTATTATTCGATATTCTAATTTGTTTTAATACGAGCATATTATTTATAGTTTCACCAACTTGTAATCTATGCTTCTTTACCTTTGATTTTGCCGATCTAATATGTACATTATTTGAACATATAGTATTTTCACAATTAAATTTTTGATTACATAAATTTCTTACTATTACTTTCGTACTTTTAACTTTTCCACAAATTGGGCATTTTACTGATATTTTTTTATTACTACCGCAAGTTAAATTCTTATCTTTAATATTAACCAAATATTCAATTAAATCAGGTCTTTCTTTTTCTATAGTATTTTTTGTACTGTTTTTATTGTTAACGCATCTTATTGTATTACAAGAAAACCCATTGTTTGTAAAATGTGAAGTTATTATTTCTTTTATTTGAAAACATTTTGGACATTTTATATTTATTCTCTTATGACTTCCACAACTTAATTCTCCATCTTCTTCATTAACCAAATACTTCAATAAATCAGGTCTTTCTTCTCGTATTGTTCCTCTTTTTGCCAAATATAACGTCACCCCTTATGTGTTTTTAATTTAATTTTTAAATTTCATCTATATTCCATACTCTTTTTGCAAAAACTAATGTACTCCAACTTCCTCTGCTATCTTTTCTATGATAATATAAAACACTATTATACTCCAAATTTTTTAAAGGCTTTTCGAACCAATCAAAACCTGACAATTCATATCCTTCATCTGATAACTCAAGAGGATTTTTATCTATTAAAAATGCTTTATCATCTATCCATTCTATGTATTTTTTCATTTTTTCTCCCTTTTAATTTAATTTTAATCCAATAAAACTCCTAATTTATCTGGTTTGTGTAACTAAACCAGTTTATTAGTACATA
>DAIMMR010000562.1:0-2258 GCA_036720575.1 Clostridium sp. | reverse complement strand
ATGGAGTGGATGCTAATTTAATAAAGGCAGTTATAAAACAGGAATCTGATTTTAACCCAAATTCTACATCCAGTGCAGGAGCTGAAGGACTTATGCAGCTTATGCCGGGTACTGCTAGTGAACTTGGGGTCACTGACCCATATAATGTAGACCAGAATGTAGATGGAGGTACTAAATACCTTAAAGAAATGCTTAATATGTATGGAAACTGTAAAGAACTTGCCTTAGCTGCATATAATGCTGGCTCTGGTACTTTGCAATCTAGAGGTGTTAGCAGTGTTTCAGGCATTTCAAAATTACCTTATGAAACAAGAGATTATGTACAAAAAGTTATGCAGTATTATGGAAAATAGTATAATTTTTCTAATGAGGCTTATATAATATAGTAATAAATAGCTATTTGTGGAATATACAGGGTATTGACGGAATGCATTAATATCCTGTATTTTTGTGCAATAATTAAATCAATTATCTGAATTTTGAGTTAAGAATTAATAATTAAAAATGAATAGTGAATGAAGATTTTTCTCCACTACGCTGCGAAAAATCTAAAATATAGCGTTATTGAAGCAAAGCTTCAATAACGCTATATTTTAGATTTTTTGAAGTCTTAACGAAAGAAAATTGTCCATAACTATTAATTCTTAACTATAAGAGCATATTTTCTATAAATACAGAAAAGGGTATAATATATGAGAGGAGGCGAAAATATGGATAGAATAGACAAGATTTTAGCAAATTTAGGATTTGGAACCAGAAAAGAGATAAAAGCTGTAGTAAAAAATGGAGAAGTAAAAATAAATGGTACTGTTATAAAAGATAGTTCCGTGAAAATAGATCCTGATAAAAGCACAATAGAAGTTGGAGGTAATGTTGTAGAGTACAAAAAAAACATATATTTATTAATGAATAAGCCTCAAGGAGTAGTGTCGGCAACTTTTGACAATTATGATGAAACAGTTATAGACATTTTAGAGCCTGAGTACCAGGCATTTAAACCATTTCCAGTAGGAAGGCTGGATAAAGATACGGAAGGACTTTTGCTTATTACAAATGATGGTGAGTTAAATCACAGGATGATATCCCCTAAAAATCATGTAGATAAAGTTTATTATGCCGAAATAGATAAATATTTGGATGAAAGAGATGTAAATAGGTTTAAAAAAGGAATACAACTAAAAGATGGCTATAAATGTTTACCTGGTAAACTACATATTATAGAATCGAATGAAGATGGGGCCAAGGTAGAGGTTACCATACAAGAAGGAAAGTTTCATCAAGTTAAAAGAATGTTCAATGCCTTAGGAAAAAATGTAGTTTATTTAAAGAGAATAAAATTTGGGCCTATGGAGTTGGATAAAGATCTAAATTTGGGAGAATATAGGGAATTATCTAAAAATGAGATTGAAAGTATAAAAAGAATTTGAATGTGAATTAAATTCAATCATAATTATATTAAATTTACAATTATATTTGCATAAATGTATCAGATTTTACTTGATATTTTATTCAAGTTTTACTATAATTAAGTTGCAAGGATAAATAAAAGGAATGAATAGCCCCCTTTTTATTTATGAGCAAAACAGTCCATGCCCCAATGGGCTGTTTTTGCTTTTTTGAATTAATTATCTACAATTTTATAGATTAATGTTTTAATACGTGATAAAATTAAAGAGGGAATGTTAACATCAAATGTACATGAATAAGGAGTGTAGTTCATGGAAGAATATAAATCTAAATTACAAAGTAAAGAAGTCGATTACTTGTGTGAGGCAGTATTGTCTTTAAAGACAAAAGAAGAGTGTTATAGATTCTTTGAAGATATATGTACTATAAATGAAATAAAAGCATTAGAACAAAGGCTTCAGGTAGCTAGAATGTTGAAAAACAAAAAAACGTATTTGGACATTGCAGCTGCAACAGGGGCAAGCACTGCTACCATAAGTAGGGTCAATAGGTGTTTGAATTATGGAAGTGACGGTTACAAGATAGTCTTAGGAAGATTAAAATAATATATTCAATCAGTACAAATAAATTTTTTAGTGTGTTGATAAAAATATCAGCACATTTTTTATGCTTTTCATGATTAAATTAATTGTAGAATGTTATAATATTAAACATGAAGTATCTCTGTATCTACTTTAAATTAGAGGAGATAAACAAACAGGAGTGAATTTTATGGATTTAAAAAACCTTTTGAATAAAGAACAGTATGAAGCGGCAGTGTGTGTAGATGGTCCTCTATTGATTTTAGCTGG
>DAIMMR010000561.1:0-2263 GCA_036720575.1 Clostridium sp. | reverse complement strand
CTCTTACACCTCCGTTTGATTTATTTTAACCATTTATTAACAATATATATTGCAAGGCGTGTCCTATTATGAATAAATATTATTTATTTGGAATTAATCAAAGACTCCTTCCAGCTTTTTAACCTATCATATGCTTTGTTAGGCAAAATGCCTATCACTATTAGCAACATACCTATTCCTTGAATAATTCCAGCAGGTAGATTTGGAATAGTTGTAAATCTATTGATAATTGTATAAAACAACCATATTATAATTCCTATACTCAATTCTTTTCTTTTCATAAGAACCTCCGTAGTTGGTGTATTTTTTATAGCTTTCCAATTAACTTAATTATATCAAAGATTTATTTATATTTCTTATTATATGCATATTTAATTTAATTCCTATTGACATTTCAATTATTATAACGTTATAATATTTGTAACGTTACTATAAGACCAGCTAGTAAAAGTCAATAACTTTTTTTAAATTTACTTTTTTCTTAAAAAAGGGTACAACAAAAACACATTATTTAAATTAGGAAAATAATGTAAATAAAAATTATTAAGATTAAATATTTTTAAGCTGCTTGCTTATTTCTTAGGTACATTTGTTGATGAATCTTTGGTGCTCGTTGTTCATAAGGTTTTTGTTCCCTTAAGACAGCAAATAAGTAATTAACAAGTTTATGCATTATTGCAACTAAAGCTACTTTTTTCTTTTTTCCTTTAAGATTGTCTTGATAGTAATCAAGAAGAACTTTGTTAGTAGCTTGTCCGTCTCTTTTAGTCCTAACAGAGGCTAAAGCAACTGCATATAAAGCTCTACGACCAAAGCGAGTACCGCGTTTAGACATTTTTTCTTTGTCACTTTTAAACTTACCAGATTCATTAACAGCAGGATCTAAACCAAAATAAGCCACTAATTGTTTAGGTTTAATAAAGTTGTTGAAATCACCGATTTCAGCCATTAGCGTAACAGCAGTTAGAAAGCCTACACCAGGTATAGATTTTAATAATTTGATGTTATTCTTAAAGTTTTTAGGTAATTCATCACCTTTAACCATAGCTTTGATTTGAGCCAATAAGATATTGATTTGCTCATTTAAACTATCAATAATAGATATAACCCCTGAGATTTTTATTGAAAATGAAGGTAAATGAATACCAATTGTTTTAGCATTTTCAGCAGCTTTGATTAGTTTATTATAAGTTTTTTTACACCAATCCATGCCTTTACGAGATGAAGCACCTAGTAAGGATATAATATCATCTTTAGAAGCTTTTAGAATAGATTCTGGTGTTTGATACGACTTAAGAATATTAATGGATGTAATACCTGTTATATCTGAAAAAACAGCACTATATCCTGGGAATATTATTCTAAGATCAGCTGATAATTTTTTCTTATAGACAGATCTAGTATCAACTAACTTATAATAATCTCTGCATAAACTTTTTAAGGCGAAAATAGAAATATCAAATGAGCTGTAAGCCTTGATATCATCAAACTTACCAAGCTTAGCAATATTAATAGCATCTTTCTTATCATTTTTCACTTTTCTTATATCTTTGTTTTTGTTAGAATTAGTAATTAGAGGATTGATAATAAAAACCTCTAATTCGTTCTTACTAAGAAAGTGGAAAAGAGATAAGTGGTACACGCCAGTGGACTCCATGAAGGTCGGTGTCTTCATGTTAAATTCTTTTTCCACTTTCTTTATTTCTTTTAATAAGTGGTTAAAGCCATCCACATCGTGTTTAACCTTAAAAGGTTTCTTGTAAATATCACCATTAGGCGCAAGTATTGCAACCATTGAAAAATCTGCTGAAACATCAATTCCTACTACTGGGTTATAAAAATATTTAGACATAAGATATCTCCTTTACAATAAGTTTGAGATAGAATAGAGCATCCATTTCTATCAGTGATTCTACAACCTCGTTTGTGACCCGGGTAATTCTAAAGAGTAACTCTAGGAAACCCAACCAGCTAAAACATAGAATTCTCACTGATGGAATGATACGCTTTTTTACGGGTATAGCCTAAACTAGGCTCCCTGGAGGTTTCCATCTATCCTCTATTCAGGAGATATTATATAATGTTTTGACAAAAAGGTTAAGTTTCCTTTAAATATTTGATAGAAAAATTAGAGATAGATGACTTTTATTAGAAATGAATTTTCATAAACGCAATTAATAATTGAAAAGATTATTAATATAGAAAGGTAGAAAATACTGAGTTGTTTTCTATCAAATGTTACAACTATATTATACGAGGAGGT
>DAIMMR010000560.1:0-2264 GCA_036720575.1 Clostridium sp. | reverse complement strand
GTATAAACCTTATACTGTTCTACTTCTTTTCCTATATTGTTATATAATCGTTTATTCATAATACCACTATATTTTAAAGTTCTTCTATGAAATTCACTAATTATAAACATCTGTTCTTTTATGTTATCAAGAGATATATTCTTGTACTTTATTGTATTATCAAATTCTTTTACTTTAAATATTTTTTTTGACTCTAAATAATTAACAAAGCATGATTCAACATCCTCAAAGTACACTTTTAAACCACCTCTTTGTTTTGCCTGTGAGATTGCCCTATCTATGCATTTTTTTCATTTCCTTTAACATCTTTCTCCTCTTTTTTTCTAGTTTCATAACTTCCTTTTTTCTTTTATTCATTTTTTCTAGCTGCTTTACAGTCTTCTTTAAACTATCCACTTTACTTTCATAATATCCTAAATCATTATTTTCAAATTCATCTATATTTTTATTATGTGACTTCTTATGTGACATTAGATGTTCCTCCTTTTAAAATCTTAATTATATTTGCTCTTCTTAAACTCATCTATGAATTCCAGTCTTTCTCTTGTGTCACCTAAAATTCTTTTTAACTTTTTTATAAACACCTCTTCTCCCCAAGGCTGTTTTTCCCAATAATACTGTATTCCAAGCTGCCAATACCCTTGAGGGAACTCCATAAAAGCTGACATAATAGGTATATCCTCTGTTTTTACAACATTTATAGCATTATATGCATCAATTATAAACGATGCGTTATTCATATCCCATTTGCCGTTTTTCATCCTTCTTATAAGCAAACTAGCCAAATCATGAAGATGGGTATCTAATATGCAGTAATCAAAATCTATAATATTTATTTCTCCTTCAGTATCTATTAAGATATTATGATTGGCATAATCATGATGACAAAACCCATTATTCAAGATTTCTTGTTTCATTTCATCTAAATACCTGGTTTTTTTTAAATCCTCTATAGATTTTTCCGCAATATTTATTTCCTTTTCCATAGAATTTAGATACAATATATCAAATTCTTCCTTATGGTCTTTTTTTAATATTCTTTTTTTAAAATCTACTATTTCATTTTCTCTAGTTTTAAAAGTATCTATCCACTTAAGCCATCCTATCCTAGGATTCATATTTTTTAGCACTTTAAAATTACAGCTTTTTTTATGAAGTTCTGCTAACTTAGAAGTTGCAACTAAAACATCCAATGGATTTTCAAAATTACACTGTCTAGAGTCAACCCATCTACATAAATAGGCATAACCCCTTTCTATTTCTATATAATCTTTTCCCTGCTTAGTTTCAATTATTTCAGGTATGCTTTTAAAGTTTTTATTTTGGAGATGCTTTATGGCAGAAATTATAAATAAGAAATGTCCAAAATCGTAATTTATCACCTTTAAGCAATATTTATTGTATTTTGTATGAACCTTATATATACTTTTAACTTTTTCTATAAATTCAATATGGAGATCATAAGCATCTTCAACATATTTTTTTACTTCTAATATATCCAAAAGCCTTTTCCTCCAAAAATTACTATATATGTAGTATATGAATAAATATATCCGTGTGTGCTAAATTAAAATATCCACCTAATTATTCATCTGCAATTTGTATTCACCTTTTTATATTAGTATTAATATTATATAATATAGCATTTTAACCGTTTTAGAATTACTAGAATGTGGAGGTATAAAATCAATGAAAATTGCCATTGACGGAAGAGGAATCAATTGGTATAAGGGTACCGGTATAGGCACTTATACAGCTAAAATCCTAAAATATATGCTTAAAAATCATACAGAGAATTTTTATAATATATACTGGTCCGGGAGCAATTACGAAAAATTATTATATAAAAATACTAAAATATTGATGAGCTCTAAAAAACACCATAGATTCTTTGAAGAATATTATTTTCCAGAAAATTTAAAAAAAGAAGCTGTAGATATATACCACATTCCCCAAAACGGTATTGGCATATCCAAAAATATAACCTGCAAAAAGGTAGTTACCATTCACGATTTAATACCATATATACTTCCTGAGACTGTAGGTAAAGGATATTTATCGAAATTTTTAAAAGAACTTCCTAATATTGTTGAACTGGCAGATGGAATAATAACTGTATCGAATTGTTCAAAAAAAGATATTCTGAAATTCTTTCCTATAGATGAAAATAAAATATTCGTAACTCCTTTAGCTGCAGATAAAAAATATAAGCCTTTGGAAAAAGATAAATGCCAATACAACATAAAAGATAAATATAACATAAA
>DAIMMR010000559.1:0-2272 GCA_036720575.1 Clostridium sp. | reverse complement strand
ACAATACCATTCCTATAAACATAGGTCTTACAACAATAATTGGAAATAAGGGTAGTGGGAAAAGCGCCTTATCGGATATTATTGGATTAACTTGTAATTCAAAGAATATAGACTGTAGTTCTTTTTTAGCCCCAGATAGATTTAAGAAACCAAATAAAGGTTACGCAAATGATTATTATAGTGTCATAACTTGGCAAGACGGAAAAGAAACTAAATGTGATTCCTTAAGCAATAATTATGAAAGCACTAATGTTGAGTTAGCTCAATATTTGCCACAAAGGTATATTGAAGCAGCTTGTAACAATCTGGGGCGTGAATTTCAGAAAGAAATTGATAATGTTATTTTTTCATATATTGATATCAAGGATAAACATGACACTCAATCATTAGAGGATCTTAAGGATACTAAGAATAGAGCTATTAGTATTAAAATTCAAGATATAAGGAAAAATATTGAAAGCATAAATTTAGAAATTATTAAGTTAGAAGATAAAAAGAAATCTTCTTATTACGATTTAATAGTTAATAATTTAAATTTATTAAAAGAAGAAATAGAACGAGTAAAATCTAATAAACCAGCAGTTGTGATAAAACCATTAGACAGAGCTTATTCAGAACAGGCTAAAGAAATTATATATATTGATAGTTTAATTGAGAAAAACCAAGAAGAAATTAGTAAAAAAAAGTTGGAAATTTCAGAAATTAATAATGAACTTTTGGAATTAAATAATTCTCTATTTGGAATTAAAGAATTTATAAATAGCTATAATAAAATAAGCAAATCTGTATCATATATAAAGGAAAAATACAACATAAATACCAACGAGTTAAACATAACCATACAAATTAATACAAAGGGTATCGACAATAAGATTGATGAACTAAATTCTCAGAAGTCAGAACTTGAAAAATCAGTTGATTCAACATTCGCGACTAAAATTGTAGATGAACAATTAAACAAAGATATAGTTGGACAATTATTAGAAATAACAGTTAGCTTGATTAATAAGAATATTATTTTAAATAAATATAAGGAATTATTAAAATCGAAAATTTCAGCTGAAGAACAAAATTACCAATTATATACTGAAGATGTGAAAAAGTGGACAAATAGAATAAATGAACTTCAAAATGGTTCGGAAAATGTACGAGGAATATCGTATTATCAGAAAGAAAAAAATTACATAGATAGTGTTCTAAATATCGAATTGGAAGAAATGTACATAAAAAGACTAGAATATATAAAAGATTTATACTCATGTAAAAAGGAAATTGTTGAGATATATAAAGAAATTTATAGACCGGTAGAAGATAAACTAAAAGAAATATTGAAAGAAATTGAAAGCTTAATAAAATTTACGGTTGATATTCGATACAAAGAGAAATTTGCAGAAGATATATTAGGATACATTAACCAAAATGTAATTTCTGACTTTAGAGGTGTAAAAGAAGGATATGATTTTGTAAATAGCAAAATACGCGAAAGAGATTTTAATGATTATGAAAGTATAATTTCATTTGTCTCGGAAATTTTTAAGTCAATTCATAAAGATAATAACTATGATAAGATTGATAAATTATTCTTAAAAGGAGATAGTGGAAGAATTGCTTTTTACAATTATTTATGTGAATTATCATACCTAACCATAGATTATACGTTAAGGATGGGGGATAAAACTTTGGACGAGTTATCACCTGGTGAAAGAGGGGCAGTACTGTTAATTTTTTACCTTACACTAGAAAAGTCAAATTGCCCATTAATAATTGATCAGCCTGAAGATAATTTAGATAATGAATCTGTTTTTATGAAAATAGTACCTTGCATTAAGGCAGCAAAAACAAATAGACAGGTTATAATTGTAACGCATAATCCAAATATTGCTATTGCATGCGATGCAGAGGAAATAATATGTTGTTCAATTGATAAAACAAAGAATGAAATAAGATATTCTTCAGGTGCAATTGAAAACAACAGTATTAAAGATCAGGTTATTAAAGTATTAGAAGGAACAAAGCCTGCTTTCGATTTAAGAAATAGTAAGTATAATTAATTATTTTAGGTATGTCAAATCTTCATTTTCTATAAATAATCAAATTATTATACTGAAAGTATTTGGAGAACGGCAGTAATTTCTTAAATTAATTTAAGAAAAATGAGATTCACATAATCGATATTAAGATTATAAAGTGTAGATTTATCAAAGGAGAAGTTTCTTAATATAATGAACCCATAAATTTAGACAAAAAAAAGCTTGATTTTAAGTTTGGTTAT
>DAIMMR010000052.1:0-15992 GCA_036720575.1 Clostridium sp. | reverse complement strand
TTCTGTATGCAGTAATTCTTACTACTTTTGCCTACTAAAATTATACTCTAAGTAATCACATCAGCAGTAACTTTTGCATCATCAGTAGCTACATAATACACGTGTTCATATACATAATAGGAAACCCAACCAATAAACATTATTAGAACTGCTGCTAATATTTCTATAACTAATTTTTTACGATTTTTAACTGTATTAATGACTATATCAAGTTTCATATTAACCCACCTTTTTCATTATTTCAATCCAACCTCTGCAAACATACCTGGTTTTAAAAGTCCATTTTTACTATTTAAAGTTACCTTCACAAGAACATCCTGGCTCTGTGAATTCACTTTTGAATTTATGACAGCTATCTTTCCTGAAAACTCATTATCTGAGATATCTGGTACTTTTATCACTACACTCTGCCCAACTTGAATTTGATTTAAAACGTTTATTGGTGCATATACATTTACATAGAGATTATCTGCATTAACTATTGAAACAAGTGATTTACCTGGAATAACCATATCTCCTACATTAACATTTTGCGAACTTACTGTACCTGAAATAGGTGCTGTAATAGAGGCATCTTTTAAAGATGCCTCTGAAGTTTTTAATTGAGCTTGAGCCTGAGCCAGCTCAGATTGATATTCACCAATATTAGATGCAGTTGAAGTAGTTGCACTAGATAAGTTTGCCTGTGCTGCATTTACTGCTGACTTAGCCTGATCAACTTTGCTCTGTAAATCTGATGTATCTAATTTAATAACAACATCTCCCGAATTTACCTTTTTACCTAATTCTGTGTATATTTCAGAAACTCTTCCGGAAATATTAGAAGTTATATCTACATTGTCATTTGTTGCAATCTTTCCCCCCATTATAAAGGTAGTATCAGAATTTGATATAGCTAAGTTTGTAGATTTAGTATTACTTATACTATTTGTAGAACTGCATCCACTAAAAAATATTCCAATAGCTAAACAAAATAAAATAGCTTTTTTCATCTGCATCCTCCCATGGATCATATTATTTCCAATCATCTGAATAACCATCGTGTATGCCGTCAGCCAAATATTTCCATACAACTATATCTCCAGTATGATATATCCACTGACCGCTTCCCACATTTGGTTTCACAAACTTACTTTCACCCTTTTTTCTAACATAATAACACCATCCAGAAAGCCTTCCTGCCTTTTTTTCTTCAAGTCCTTTTATAGCTGCAAAATATACTGTAGAAGCAGATCCCGTACATTTGTAATTTATTTTAGCATCATCCAAAATTCTTTCCGTTATATAACCTACAGTTTCTCCGTCCATATTATTTACATCTTTTCTTAAAAAAACACTATTACCATTAACTGTATCGATAAACTGAAAAGAATTATTTTCTTCTGGATCACCCGACTTAACCACTATATTTTCACCTGAAGATTGGGAAGCTGCAGGATTATTTTCTTTCTGGCTAGAATTACTCCCTGATCCACTTGCCGTAGAACTTATAGATGAGGATTTACCATTTTTTTGAGCTTCAGAAGAAGGTGCTCCACTTGAGCTTTTAGATGCATCTTTTAACTTCCCATTTTCTTTATCTTTAGCACCCTGTGACTGACTAAATCCCTTTGATTTACTATTTGCATCTTGGGAGCTTGTCTGTTTGTTTGTAAGGCTATCACTATACATTCTCTCAGCCTTTATAGCAAATGTAAATAAGATGGCACAGACCACAAATGCTACTACAGCTATAATATATTTTTTCTTTTTATTCAAGCACAATCATCTCCTTTTCCCTTAATCTACTATATTGGGTCCATTTATATAAGTTATAATAAGCTTTCTCTTATACCTCTGTAGGGCAGTCAAAAAACTATCGTAAAATATAATTGAAAATATGAAAGAACTCCCTCCATGCAAAATATCAAAGGTAAGTCCTGATATATATGCCCCTATAATACTTGCTATATTTATAGGTTTTATAAATGCAGATACATACCATATATTCATAATCCAATCGAACATAAATCCAAACAAAAAGCATACAAAAGAAAACTTTATAGCTGAAACTTTAGTCCCTTTTCTACCCCAAAACCCTGCTATAATTCCTACAAGTCCCCAGGAAAACATCTGCCATGGAGTCCAAGGTCCTTGTCCAAAAAATATATTAGATAAAAAAGCTGTGCTGCTCCCCACTAAGAAGCCTTCATAAGGGCCGAACACAAAACCAGTTAGTGCTACTAAAAAAGTTACCGGCTTTACATTTGGAATAGGTGCAAAAACTACTCTTGAAACAGCTGCAAAAGCACTTAATGTAGCTATAATTGCTATTTCCTTTGTACCTGCATTGCTTTTTTCAAAATAAAAATAGCTTGAAAAAAGTATGGTAAATACCCCAATTGTAGACATAAGAGAAGCTCCTGTTTGAATATCATTTTTAAATGTAAGAGCCATAAGAGCTATAATAATAATAGCCGTAAATGCAATTACTATTTTTTTTATCATTTTGCACCCCACAATATTTTCTAATACATTAATATCCTATTTAAATTTATATATGCCGCTTCCCGTATTTTCCTTAAACATTTTATATGCCTCAAGCGCTTGAGTTGCCTGTTCCGTTGCCATAGCATTGTATCCTGTTCCTTTTACATGACAGAATCCTCCACCTGTTACTTCATAACTTAAAAGGGCATCTATTGTGGTTTTCCCATTTTTAGTGAAAGCTTCACTTGTAGGATCTATTCCGTTGGCACATAGAGCTATTATGACCTGTGATATACTCTCGCTATTAGATACTCCCCATGAAGAATAACCACCATCTGCATCTTGCATAGATGAAAGTTTATCAAAAGCTGCATTAACAGCATCCTTCACATCTGCCTTATCTTTATAAGGTGCCAAAGCTGTAAGTGCCATACCAGTCATATCTGGATCAGCCTTCTCACCAGCATAATCCCATCCTTTATCATTTGTTCTATTCTTTAAAACTTCACTTATTAATTTATCTCTTGTCCATACAGAATCCTGTGGTATGTCAAAACTTCCAGAATCCAATGCTATAAGTGCAAATACTAATGCATTTATTCCCTGTTCTGATATATCTTTGTTATTATATATCTTTTCTATGAAATTATAACTTTTATCACCTGCCTGAAAATTTGTAGGATCCTGACCTATGGCCATAAGTGCCAAAGTAGTCCTCTCATAATCAGTAGGTTGTGTTAGTTCCCCATTTACAGAACTTATACTCTTTTGAAGATTACTCAAATAACTTGCTGGAACTGTTGCCCCATATCTCGATATTGCTAATGCCTGCCAATCATCTATTCCTTCTTTTTCTGCATTACTTAGTATTTTGCTTACAGCTGAATTTAAGGAATTGTCTACAGAAGAAGAAACTCCACTAGATATACCTTCAATTTCATCTAAAATTGAATCAGGTACAACTAAATTGCTGCCTAAAGCTGTAAGTACAGTATTGTCTGACATATTAGATTTTATAAAATTTGAAGTATTAGTAGAAATAGTTTTATAAACAAGCACCATAGGAGCAGATTTTTCTGCTGCAAGGGCTGAACCTGAAAGTGCATCTGCAAATTCATTTCCACTTGGTCCGTCTCCTTCTGCTATATATACATTGTCAAATTTAAGATCTGATTTAAAATTTTGAAGTATAGAAAGATTTGTTTCAAATCTAGTAGAACCTCCTAGCCTCTCAGCATTTGGAAGTACATTTTTTACGTTATCTCCTATAGAAGCAGTTCCTCCTACTACATAAGTCTTTTTTACATTACTGTCTTTTATATAGTTACTTACTACATCTGGCAGGCTTCCACTTCCTGATAAAAGTATTGGCATACCTTTACTTGCAGCTATTGGTGCTATAGAAAGACTATCTGCATAACCATTTCCTGATGCAACCACAACACTATCTGCATTACCAATATTCTGGGCTATCTTCACTGAAGTTTCATATCTATTTGCACCTCCAAGTCTTTGTATATCACTTATTCCAAGACCTTTTAGTTGAGTTACTATATTGTCAGATAATGAACCTGTTTCTCCAATTAAAAATACCTTACTTGCCTTAAGTCTTTTAATTTCACTTATAGTATTATCATTTAAGGCATCCTGTCCTGAAAGAATTATAGGTGCATTGAACTTTTTTGCAAGAGGAGCTGCACAAAGAGCGTCTGCATAACCATATCCCTGTGCTATAACTACAGCATTCGATCCATCTTTCCACCCATTTTGACTTATTTTAAGTGAAGTTTCAATTCTATCATTTCCATAAAGTCTATCTCTAGTTATAGTTTTAGCAGCAGAATTTTTACTTCCTGTATCAGCATTTACATTTCCTTCAAACCCCGATATTGTAATACCCAGTGTACATAAAAATACAATAAACCTATTAATATTTTTTTTCATATTATTTTCATTCCCTTCTCTTTTATTTTAGAAACTGCTCTTCCCCCAGTCACCTTCATAACCATCATGAATTCCATCAGCAAGGTACTTCCAAACTATTACATCACCACTGTGCCATGTCCACTGTCCACTGCCTATATTAGGTTTGTGAAATACGTTATCTCCATTTTTTCTGATATAATAACACCATCCTGAAAGTTTTCCAGCTTTTTTCTCTTCAAGTCCATCTATAGCTGCAAAATAAAGTGTAGAAACAGAACCTGTACATCTATAATTTATCTTAGCATCATCCAAAATTCTTTCCGTTATATAACCTACTGTTTCACCCTCCATACTTTTGTCCACATCTTTTGAAACAACCATTTTATTGCCATGGACTGTATCGATAACCTGAAAAGTACACTTGCTCTCTGGATCTGTAGAAGTAACCTTTACACTTCCATTTGAGGTAACAGTAGAAGGATTACTTGATTTTGATCCATTTTTAGATTCAGTATTTGATGGATAATCTAAAGAAGACTTACTACTTGCAGAAGAAGATCCACCAGAACCAGAAGATTTACTAACGTTTTCAGAAGACTTTGAATTTGAAGTAGAATCGTTTTTATTTCCTGCAGCATTTTTATGGCTGGATTTACTTTGAGAATTTTCAGCACTCATCTGCTTATTTGTCAGCGTATTAGCATACATTTTTTCAGCTTTTAAGCCAAAAGTAAACATAATTGCAAATATAGCAAAGGCAGCAATTGCTATAACATACTTCTTTTTGTTCTTCTTAATATTCATAAATACACATTACCTCCTTTATTTATTGCCGGATATAACTTATAATGAGTTTTTGCTTATACCGCTTGAATACAGGTAAAAAACTATCATAAAATATAATTGAAAATATAAATGAACTTCCTCCATGTAAAACATCAAAAGTAAGCCCTGATACATATCCTCCTATAAAAGTCCAGAAATTTAAAGGTTTTACAAATCCAATTATATATTGAAGATCCATAATCCAATCAAACATAAATCCAAATAAGAAACATACTACCGAAAAATTAAAAGCTGATACTTTTTTTCCTTTTTTGCCCCAAAAACCTGCTATAATTCCCACAAGTCCCCAGCAGAACATCTGCCATGGTGTCCAAGGACCCTGTCCAAAGAATATATTGGATAAAAAAGCTGTAGTACTTCCAACTAAAAAGCCTTCATAAGGGCCAAATACAAATCCAGTTAAAGCGACTAAAAAAGTCACAGGTTTTACATTTGGAATAGGCGCAAAAGCTATTCTACCTACTGAAGCAAAAGCACTCAATGTAGCTATAATTGCTATTTCTTTTGTTCCTGCATTACTTTTTTCAAAATAAAAATAACTCATAAACAGAATTACAAAAACACCAACCATGCACATAACTGAAACTCCGGTTTGGAAATCACTCTTTACTGTAAGCACCATTAATACTGTAATTATGGCGGCTGTAATTACAATTATTAATTTTTTCATACCTCACACCTTCCAAGCGCTTCTTCCAATGTAAATATACTGTTTTCCTTATCTCTAAGCAGCTTGTTTATAGAAGTAGTATAAAATATTCCATCTCCAAGTACCTGTTTTTTATCCCCATCTGCTACTATGGCACCGTTAAACATAATCATATACCTCTTGCAAAAATTACTGGCAAAATCAGTATCATGGGTTATAAGTACAATGGATGTGCCTTTTTTATTTAATCTTTCCAGTAACTTGCCTAACTTATATTTAAGTCCACTTTCCAGTCCCCTGGTAGGTTCATCAAGTAAAATTATATCCGGCTGCAAAACGAGTATAGTAGCAATTGCTACCCTTTGACGCTGTCCGCCACTTAAATCTCTTGGATTTTTTTCTCTTAAATCATATATTTCAAGTTCTTTTAAGATATTTTCTATAACCTTCTCATCATATATACCATAGTTATCCATAGTAAATTTTACTTCTTCATATACACTTTCCTTAGACAAATAGTCATTAGGATTTTGAGATACATATCCTATATGCTTTGCTATTTGACGTATGTCCATCTTACTTGTATCTTTCCCATAAAGCTTTATTGTTCCTTCGTAATTCTTAAGCCCCATAATACATTTTAAAAGAGTACTTTTTCCTGCACCATTAGCTCCCATTATGCTTATAAATTCACCTTTTCTTACATTAAAATTTAAATTACTCAAAACTTTTTTTGAGCCATATTTACAGCCCATTTTCTTTACAGAAAGTATCTCTGCTTCATCGTTTTCCTGAAAAATACTTTTATCCTTTTCTTTTAATTTTAAAGAACTATTTAAAATCTTAACCCTGGCATCTTTAAAATCCTGGGGCATAGTACTAAAATCCAATTTTTTAAAAAACTTGAGATAATCTGGCATAAACATATACTGTCTTTCATTACAGTTATCATAAAAATCCTTTTTATCTTTAAATAATTCTAAAGTTCCATCGTTCATAATTGCTATGGAGTCAACAGTATCAAACCATCTGTTTACTCTCTGCTCAATAACTATAACCGTTATTCCAAGCTCTTGATTTATCTTTTTTACTAAATTTAACATTTCCTCTGCAGATGAAGGATCAAGCTGGGAGGTAGGCTCATCTAATATTATGCAGCTTGGCATATATACAAGTGCAGAAGCCACTGCTACCTTTTGTTTTTCTCCTCCTGAGAGAGAAGTTACATCTCTTTCTGCCAGATGAAGTATACCAGAAAACTGAAGAGCTTCATAAACTCTCCTTTTTATCACTCCTTCATCTGCTCCTATATTTTCAAGTCCAAAAGCTATTTCCCTGTGTACTTTGTTCATAACAAGCTGATTTTCTGGATCTTGAAAAACCATAGTTATTTTTTTTGCCCTTTCCTTATGGCTCATTTTATTTACCAATTCACCATCTATTTTTATTTTTCCACCTATAGTACCTCCATAAAAATTAGGTACTGTTCCTACTATAGCCCTTGCAAGTGTAGATTTTCCAGAACCTGATCTACCTGCTATGAGAAGAAAATCATTTTTCTCCAGAGACAAATTTATGTCTTTTAGCGACCTGTGTTTCTCAAGTGGATAAGTAAAATTTAAATTGTTAATCTCTATATACGACATATTCCTTCTCCTCACTATTAAAAATTATGGTTAAAGTAATTACTACTATAAACGCAATAATTATGGCTATACCAATATTAAAAAAATTAACAGCAGTTACACCATCATAGATGTTAAACTCCACCCATTTTTTAAACTGTGCCACACCATAAAATATCATGAGAGCTACACTTAAAACTATAACTTCCCAGTCCTTATTTTTAAATTTTTGTCTATCATAAACACTCCTGCCGCCACTTAAAAATCCCCTTACATAGGCAGATTCACCTATACTAAAAGAACCTTCCATGGAATCCTCTAAAAGTACTGACATTACGGGAATATAGCTGTGTGCTTTTTCCTTTGCTTTTTTCTTGTTAAATATAACTCCCCTTATTTCATATATTTCTTTTAAATTTTTAAATCTATCTTTCATAGTTGGAATAAGCTTAAAACTTATCATAAGCATGAGAGTGGACTTTGGCATTATAGACGAAAAATAGGAAACTGCTTTATCCGTATCAATCATGATTTCAAGTATTAAAAAAAGATATATGACAGCTAAAAATTTAAAACACATAACTACTGCATAAATTACAGCTTCTAATGTAAAACGCTTGTGAAAAAGATAAAAAAGGGTAGTACTTCCTGAACTTACAAAAAGCATATTTATAACTATTATCAAAATAGCAATTGGAATAAAATAATAGAATCCGGTCTTAAACTTTTGTTTTTCCTTTGAAAATATTATCATTCCTATAATAAATATGTACACAGATCCAAGTATTACTGGATTGTCATTAGAAAATATTATAATCATCATAGACATAAATACCAGTGATGCAGTAAGAACATGATACTGTTTAAAGTCAATAAAATGTCTAACCTTTTCCCTATTCCGTGATTTTGACAAAGGTACTGCTTTTATTCCTTCACTCATTATATTAATTCTCACTTCCTTAAAACTAACTGGAGAATGACTTAGTAAAAGTAAGCCATTCTCTAAGTTATTTATATGAGTTAACTAAAATTTATATAGAGATCCTCCTTTACTCTTAAAAAGGTTATATGCTGCCACAGCTTCTAATCCCTGTTCTGTAGACATACCATTCAATGAAGTATCTGTATGTCCAAAACCTTTGTTGTCACTTGTAGCAAAGCTCAACAGTGAATCCATTGGATTTTTACCATTTCTTACAAATCTGCTGTCTGTAGTTGGATCTATACCATTTGCACACAGACCTATTATAACTTGAGCTGAACTCTCACTATTTTCAATGCCGCAGGATACAAATCCACCGTCATCTTTTTGTATTTTGGAAAGTGTCTCAACTGCTGCATCCACAGCAGATTTCACATCTGAATTAGTACTGTAATATGGAGCCAATGCAGAAATTGCCATACCAGTCATGTCAGGATCTGCTGAATCACCAGCATAACTCCAGCCGCCATCTTTGGTTTTATTATTTAATATAGCTTTAATTAAAGCATCTCTAGTCCATTTTGCATTATCCGGTACCTTGAAATTTTTTGAATCAAGGGCTATAAGTCCAAACACATAGGCGTTTATGCCCTGGCTGTCCATATCACTATTGCACATTTTTTCTATAAGGTTCTGGCCTGATATATTTGTAGGGTCTCCTCCAGCTGCAAGTACTGCAAGAGTAGTTCTTTCATACTCCGTAGGTAGTCCTAAATCCAGTACTCCTCCTTTTGTATTGTTTGTTATTCTGTCCTGTAATTTTGACAAGTAATCTTTTGGTACCTGATTGCCTGTTTTATTTAATCCAAGGGCAATCCAATCATCACAATTATCACTTGTAATGCTTGAACTTATACCATTTATAAGATTATTTATAGATGATGTATAATCTTTTGTCTGGGAGTTTTTTACCGTTATAGTGCAAGCTGCTGTTTTATTTCCATCTTCAGTAACTGCTGTTATAGTTGCTGTTCCTTCTTTTACCCCCGTTACCATTCCTTTTCCATCTACTGCTGCTATAGTCTTGTCACTGCTTGACCAATTTACATTTTTATCAGTAGCATTATCCGGTTGTACTGATGCCTTTAACTGCAGTGTGCCTCCTACTGCCACAGTTTTTGTTTTATCTAAAGTTATTCCTGTTACCTTTACTTCCTGTTGTTCTTTTGAATTTATAGTAACTATACACTGTGACTTTGTATCATTATTGTCTTCAGACACTACAGTTATTGTTGCTATTCCTGCCTTTACTGCCGTTACCTTTCCATTTTCATCTACTGCTGCTACTTTCGAGTCACTGCTTGACCAATCTACTTTTGTATTAGTAGCATTATCCGGTGTTACAGCTGCTGTAAGCTGCAGTGCATCTCCTTCTGTAATACTTGCACTCGTTTTATCTAAAGTTATTCCTGTTACAGAAATAGGGACTGGATTATTTCCGTTTGATTTAACAGTAACCTTACAAGAAGCAGATTTCAGTGTATAATTACGAAATTTCTTTGTATTGTCTATGGAACTTGCTGTTATTGTCGCTGTACCTGAATTTACAGCTGTTACTTTACCACTGCTGTCCACTGTAGCTACAGTTTTATCACTGCTTTCCCATGTTACATCTTTATCAGTAGCATTAGAAGGACTAAGCGAAGCTGTAAGATTTTCAGTTTGATTTGTATTTAAAGTTAAATCAGTTTTGTTAATAGTAATTGAATCCACATCTCTAAACTGAGTCTCATCCCAAGCTCCAACAACATAAATCCAATGTATTTTTTCATTATCATTGTTAATGTATTCTACTCCACAGCCATGATTTGGGAAAGTACCATTTACACTGTATTTCCATCCACTCTGATTTGTTTTTCCATTTCCTCTTGGCCTATCAAATTCCGTTTCTCCATCTATACTGGATATATATACGTTTGCACCAGTATTACCAGCACTGCTTCCTTTGTTTATAAACTTTATTCCATTACTATCAAGAGTGCTTTTAAGTAAGTCGTAAACTGACTCTCCTTTAGCAGCCTCTAAATTTGTTTCATTAATTATGTTTCCCTTATAACCATCAATTACAAATGACACATGTAGTTTATCTGAAGTAGGATTTATTGGTTTAACTGGCGTAATTGGTGTTGTTGGATTTCCTACACCGCTGTCAGGAGTTTTTCCATTAAACAAATCTTCAATTCCATTTAAAATTGTATCAGGTACTACTAATGTTCCACCTAAAGCTGTAAGGACCGTATCCTTGGACATATTAGACTTTATAAAATCTGCAGTATCAGTATCTATTGTATTATAAACAAGTACAATAGGAGCTGATTTTTTTGCTGCAAGAGCTGATCCCGAAAGTGCATCTGCAAATTCATTTCCAATTGTTCCATTTCCCTCAGCTAAATATATATTACTAAAATTAAAATCAGACTTAAAACTTTGAAGTACAGCTAAGTTTGTCTCAAACCTGGTACTGCCTCCAATTCTCTGTGCATTTGGAAGCGAACTCTTTATGTTATCACTTATAGCACTTGTTCCACCTATTACATAACTTTTACTTACATTTACTTTTTTTATATAATTTTCAATTACGTCTGGAAGACTATCTTTTTGTGATAACAGTATTGGTATCCCTTTCTTTGAAGCTATAGGTGCTATAGAAAGACTATCTGCATAGCCATTTCCGGATGCAACTACAATACTATCTACATTTCCTAAACTTTCAGCTACTTTTACAGAAGTTTCATATCTAGTTGCACCTTCAAGTCTCTCTACATTACTTATACCAATATTTTTTAGTTCAGATTCCACATTATCAGATAGTGAAGCTTTTCCTCCAATTACAAAAGCTTTACTTGCCTTAAGTCTTTTTAATTCACTTACAGTCTCATCACTTAATCCATCTTGCTTTGAAAGTATTATAGGTGCATTGTATTTTTTAGCAAGTGGTCCTGCACAAAGAGCATCAGCATAACCATAACCCTGAGCTATAACTACAATATCTGATCCATTTTTCCATCCACTTTGGCTTATTTTTAATGAAGTTTCAATTCTGTCATTTCCATAAATTCTTTCTTTACTTATACTTACACTTTGATGCGCAGATGCTTCATTTGTACTTGCTTCTGCATGTACACTGCCACTAAAACCAGACATTCCAATGCCTACTATAAATAAAAACATAATAATTTTAGTTATAGTTTTTCTCATAATATCCCCCCCTAAAAACTTTTTAACTGCTTGAAATTGCCTAAAGAATGGCTGAGTAAGAGAAACCATTCTTTAAGACATGCACTAAGCTTATTTATTTTGATTGGACGGGTATATCTATAACATCTGAAAGAGGATTCATATCCTCAAGGCTATCCCAAATAAATGCTTTCAATTTGTATGCTCCCTCTTCTGGAAGTTTCATCATAGTTGTTAAGATAGATGAATCTCCATTTTTAATTGTTTGTTTTCCGCATACATAATTGATGAATTTATTACTTTCGTTATATAATGCTACTATTAATGATACATCCTGATCTTTACCTGAATTATTTTCAGCTTTTACAGATACCTTTGCATCATCACCTAATTTAAATGAACTTCCTGCTGTCAAATTAGTTATTTGTAATAGTTTAGGTGTATTATTTTCTGTTACAGTAACTGTACACTGTGCCTTTGCATCTTTATTGTCTTCAGATACTGCCGTTATAACTGCTGTTCCTGCCTTTACTGCTGTTATCTTTCCACTTCCATCTACTGCTGCTATTGTAGTATCACTGCTTGACCAATCTACCTTTGTATTAGTAGCATCTTTTGGTGTTACAGCTGCTGTAAGCTGCAGTGCATCTCCTTCTGTTACACTTGCACTTGTCTTATCAAGGCTTATCCCTGTTACTGAAATAGGATATGGATTATCTCCATTTGATTTAACAGTAATCTTGCAAGAAGCAGATTGTGGTGTGTAATTGTGAAATCCCTTTGTATTATCTATTGAACTTGCAGTTATAGTCGCTGTTCCTACCTTTACTGCTGTTACCTTTCCGTTTTCATCTACTGCTGCTACTGTCGGGTCACTGCTTTCCCATGTTACTCCCTTATCTGTAGCATTATCTGGATTAATTGAAGCCGTAAACTGCTGTGTATCATTTACATTCAAGTTTAAATTCTGTTTGTCCAAACTAATTGAATCCACATCTCTAAACTGAGTTTCATCTCCAGCTCCAACAACATAAATCCAGTGTATTTTTTCACCATCATTATTAATGTATTCTACTCCGCATCCATGATTTGGAAAAGCACCATTAATACTGTATTTCCATCCACTCTGATTTGTTTTTCCATCTCCTCTTGGTCTATCAAATTCTGTTTCTCCATCTATGCTGGATATATATACGTTTGCTCCAGTATTACCAGCACCGCTTCCTTTGTTTATAAACTTTATTCCCTTACTATCAAGAGTGCTTTTAAGCAAATCATAAACTGACTCACCTTTAGTGGCTTCTAAATTTTCTTCATCTAATATATTGCCTTTATAACCATCAATTACAAATGACACATGTATTGTTTTATCCGGTACAGTTTTAGCAATAACTGTTACAGCACAAGCTGCTGTTTTTTGACCGTCTTCTGTAGTTGCAGTTATTGTTGCTGTCCCTGCCTTTAATGCTGTTACCTTTCCATTTTCATCTACTGCTGCTATACTTTTATCACTGCTTGACCAATCCACCTTTGTATTGGTAGCATCTTTTGGTGTTATCTTTGGTATAAGCTGTAGTGAATCCCCTTCTGTAAGATTTGCACTTGTTTTATCAAGGCTTATTCCAGTTACCTTAGTATCTGAAGTATTTGCTGTAAAATTCTTATATACTGATCCTTTGCCTTCTTTAAAAAGGTTGTATGCAGCTAGTGACCTGTATCCCTGTTCTGTTGCCATGCCATCAACTGACTTATTGTCTGTATATCCAAATCCACTATTGTCACTTACTGTGTAACTTAATAATGCATCTAAAGGATTTTTACTATTTTTTATGAATTTGCTGTCTGTAGTTGGATCTACATTGTTATCACATAATCCTATTATTACCATAGCTACACTGTTAGCATTTTCAGTACCCCAGGACGCAAAACCACCATCATCTTTTTGCATTTTTGAAAGTGTTTCAGCTGCTCCATCAACAGCTGATTTCACATCTACATTGGTACTGCAATAAGGTGCTAAGGCTGAAAGTGCCATTCCTGTCATATCAGGATCTGCTGAATCACCACTATAACTCCAGCCACCATCTGTAGTCCTATTATCTAATATTCCTTGAATCAAACTATCCTTAGTCCACTTTGAACCATCAGGTATATTAAATTTCCCTGCATCAAGAGCTATAAGTGCAAATACATAGGCATTTATACCCTGATCTTTAATACCTTCATTGTTATATATTTTTTCTATTAAATTCATTCCAGCAAAATTTGTTGGATCTCCCCCACCTGCAAGTACCCCTAGAGAAGTTCTTTCATAATCTGTAGGTGAAGATAAACAATCAGGATTACCTTTTAATTTACTTTCAAGATTTGTAAGATAGCTTCCCGGCACTTCTTTTCCTGCCTTATTTAAATCCAATGCCTGCCAATCACTCACATTTTGTGCAATAGATGGGCTCATTGAATTTATAAGGGTATTTATTTTAGATGAATAGTCAATTCCATCTGCAAATACTTGAGCTGTACCAGTTCCTACTATACCAAGCATCATCATTATGGTTACAAAAAATGACATCAACTTGACTTTAAAATTTTTCATATGATCTCTCCTTTCATACATCATAATTTACTAATAACTATTACTTAATTTCAAATTCATTTATATTAACTTTCTCAGTACTTGAAGCCTTGATAAAGCCATGATATTTCCCCGTTTTAAGAGCAGTCTTAAACTGGAATTTACCGTTTTCAGCTTGATTTATATAACTCAGATTTCCATCACTATCATATAAAGTTAAAGCAATTTTATCATTAGCATTTTTACTAGCTGCATTTATATCTATATTTTCTGAATCATTTTCAACTATATTTAAATTAATACCTTGCTCACTCAAATTTGTAATATTTTTTACAACTGTTGGTTTTATATTATTTTTTCCGTCAACAGTGCAACCTTCTATCGCTTTTACTGCGTCTACAGCAGATTTATCATCATTAATATTTAAAGTAAAGTTTGAAGATCCATCTATTTCTGATACATTTGCTCCTGTCAAATCTATAGCAGCCTTATTTTTTACATTAATATTTTTAAATTTACCTATAAGTATTATTTGAGGATCTGAAGGTGAATCTACAATGACTTGTCCAAAAGTTGATACAGCATCATCTGGTGATTTTAATGTTGAACTGCTTGCTACCTGTGTAGTTCCTATTTGAGTTCCACTGCTTATCTCAACTTTTACACTGCTGCTACTATTAATCGAAAGTGAATCAGATTTTACATTATTCAAATAGATACTATGATCTGCTCCAGATTTTACTACTATATTACCTGCTGTAACATTAGTTATAGTACTAACTCCATCTTTTCCTGGATCTATGGTAAGGATTCCATCAACTTTTACATTTTGCAGTAAAGCTTTATCTGCTGATATAGTTACATTCCCTGTAATTTCATTTTTATTTCCAGAAATATTTCCATCATAAGTTTGATTTGCTGAATTTAAGCTTAAATTCCCTGATGAATCAATAACAGGAGTATACCCTCCACTACTGGATCCACCTGAAGAACCTCCCGAACTGTGAGTATTTTTCCCACTATTTGCTTGATTGTATGCAGCTATAATATTATCTACAGCATTATCTGGAACTACTTTAGTTCCCCCCAATGCCGTAAATACTGTCTTATTAGAAATATTAGACTTTATAAAATCCTCTACATTTGAGTTTAAGCTGTTATACATAAGTACTAAAGGAGCTGATTTTTGTGCTGCAAGAGCTGAACCTGAAAGAGCATCTGCAAATTCATTTCCATTAGGTCCATCCCCTTCTGCAACATATACATTACTAAAATCAAGATCAGACTTGAAATTTTCAAGTACAGCTAAGTTTGTTTCAAATCTAGTACTTCCTCCAATTCTCTGTGCATTTGGAAGCGAGCTCTTTACATTATCACTTATAGCACCTGTTCCACCTATTACATAACTTTTGTTTACATTTACTTTTTTTATGTATTCAGTGTCTATATCAGGAAGGCTGTCCTTTTGTGATAAAAGTATTGGCATGCCTTTCTTTGAAGCTATAGGTGCTATAGAAAGACTATCTGCATATCCATTTCCGGATGCAACTACAATACTATCTACACTTCCTAAACTTTCAGCTATTTTCACAGAAGTTTCATATCTTGTTGTACCTCCAATCCTTTCCACATCATTTATGCCCATATTTTTTAATTCAGAATCCACATTATTAGATAGTGACGCTGTACCTCCAATTACAAAAGCTTTACTTGCCTTAAGTCTTTTTAATTCACTTACAGTCT
>DAIMMR010000558.1:0-2277 GCA_036720575.1 Clostridium sp. | reverse complement strand
TTTCAAGTTTCGTTCTCCTTTTTAACTTAATTCTTTTAACCTGATAAAAGCAATGATTTATCATCTATCATTGAATTTTAAACGTTGGAATTTCAATGTTTATTTGTTCAACTTTTCCAAACAACTTATATAAAACCAATCATTTTCTTCGTCTAATTCCGAATATCTAATTGTATAAAAATCGAAAATATTAATCCTATCTATTGTGTCATATAAATCATCATCCATACTTTGTATATCTTTCATGTAATATTTTGCTACTTCAAAAGCAAATAATTTAGCTACAAAACTTTGATAATAATAGTTTAATCCACATTCATGATAATATGGATAAATTTCTTCATCATAAGGAAAATTTTGCCCATTATACCAAAAGTGACTACAACCGTCCCATTTTATGGAGCAATTTGCTAAAAATTCTTCGTCACTTGGATTGCCATTTGAATCCCAAGATGTAACAAGACTAATTATTCCACCTAACGAATAATCCCAATCTTCAGTTTGCCTTACGATAACAATAACGTCATCATGCTTATTTATTAATTCTGCTTTCAACATAAAATCTATTACCTCCTTTTAATTTTTAATTTTATTTTTTTAATACTAATTTTTAATAAAGATATTGTTCTATTAAAGCCTTTATTATATCTTTATCTTTAAAATTAAGAGCATCTTCAAATTTATCGTCGTTTTCTATTATCATCTCAGCTAAATAATTTACTAGCCATATAGGATTTAATTCTAATAATTTTGTATATTCGCTTTTATGAAATTTTTGTCTTTCTTCAGCCTGTTTGAGTAAATCTATATCACTCATAACTAATCATCACTCCCATAAACTGCATCTATATCAAAACTCGTCTGTATATTAACTTCTCCATATAATTCAATAACATTATCTACATAGTCTATTTCAAATTTAACACCTTTCATTGGAATTATTTTATTTTGTAATACATTAAAATCAAAATCTACTTCGGTTATAAGTATTAAATTCCCATCATCATCTTGTAGTACAAATTTTTCTTCTTGCTTTAATTTCATTATTTATTCTCCTTTTTAATAAATCTTTTAATCATCTTCATCTTCAAAATAACAACTTATATCTTCACCAATAAATGAATCTAAAACATTACAAATACCTTCAATAAATTCTTGAGTATAGTCGTCAATAAAATCTTGCAAATTACAAATTTCATCTTCGCCCCAATAAATACCGCATTCATCTGGTGATAACGTATCTTCTCCCATACTTTTATGTTTTAATAAATTTGTTTTAACTACAAGATCATTTTTAAACTCTTCTATATCCCAAAACTCTTGCTCCTCATCTAAAAATTTTTTTACCGCCATTAATGTTTTCTTATTTGCTTTCATGTTTCTACCTCCAATAATTTTGAATTTTCGTATACGCCACAAATAACTTCTTTATATTTGTTTATTAATTCTGCTTTTAACATATTTATCCTCATTGAATGTTTATTAATAGTTTGGTTTTATTTCTTCACAATCACCACATCCATCGCAATTGCAATCACAATTAATTTCGCTTAAATCCTCTATGATATCTTCTACATCGCTACACCAGCAATTATATTGATTACACCAATTAGCCATTTCAACCTCCTATAAATCACCATATAAAATTTTCATTAATTTATCTTCTTCATTTCTTAATTTTTCTCTTTCTTCGCTCAAGTCTCTAATTTTAAGAAATTGTTTATATTTTTCTTGATCATTTAAACTATCCACTTCATTTAAAATCTTTTGTATTTTTAATCCAACTTGTTTACCTTTTTCAAAAATATCATCTAGTCTTTTTTCATAAATCATATTAACTGGATTCCATAGACTACCACTATTAAGAATAAAATATATTAATTCATCTTTTGTAAATTTCTCAAGGTCTTTTTTAGTTATAGTTTTATTTATCATACTACCTCCTCTTAATAAAAGTTTTTTTATCTATAATCTTCATCATCTAATACTTTACTAATTTCTACTTTTATTAATCTACTAATAGAAAAATTACCAGAGCAAATCTCAAGTATTTTTTCTTTTGTTAATGATTTATAGCCCCATAATTTTAAATCGTGTAATAACATATCCATATTTTCTGTATAACTTATGTAATCTTCATTAAAACTCTCTCTTTTACCAAAAGCCATTTTATCACCTCACCTATCTATTGAAATTTCAACATTTTTTCGACCTAAAATCACGATAAAACCGTTATTTTATCATTTTTAATATAATCTTAAAAATCCCATTTACATT
>DAIMMR010000051.1:0-16023 GCA_036720575.1 Clostridium sp. | reverse complement strand
TTTATTTTGTTGTATATTAACTTTATATTCTATATAATTATTTTGTTAATACATTATTTTATATGAAACAAGGTGATAAAATGTACAGTTATGTAACAAATGGAGTTTGTTCAAGTCAAATAAATTTTGATGTTGTAGGAAACAAACTTAGGAATGTAAATTTTGTAGGAGGATGTGATGGAAACTTACAAGGTATATCAAGATTAGTAGAAGGAATGGATGTAGCTGAAGCTGTTGAAAAATTAGAGGGAATTTCCTGCAGTGGAAAAGGGACTTCCTGTCCTGATCAATTTGCAACTGCCCTTAAAAAATTAGTTTTAAGCCGTAAATAAAAAATTTATTTTACATATAAATTCTCTAATTAGAAAATTCACTTATACCAGTCATATACTAACAAATTTCATTACACTAAAAACTTTTAATAAGTCTAAAGCTTGGTATTTTGAAAACCTAAAGATACTTAGATAAACTCGTACCTCAAACACATCTAAGTACCTAAGGTTTTCTAAAATACCAAGCTAAGACTTATTTGTAAAAGTTTTTAAATGTAATTTCAATTTTGTTAGTATATTTTATGTATAAGTTAAAATTTCAATTAGAAACCCCATATAAATTCAAGTAATATTTATGATTTATAGGTTTTATACAAAAATAGACTTATGCGTAGAAATATTTTACAATAAACAAGTACATTTAAATATTTTGTATATATGTCTTAGCTGAAAATTTGTAAAAAAACTTAGGGCTTTTGAATTGTCTGAGGTACGAGTTTTCAAAAGTTCTTAGGTTTTTTAAATTTTCTGCTTAGACTTATCAAAATATTTAACCGTACTTGTGGTTGTAAAATATTCGGAGTATAAGTCTATTTTTAGTTAAAAGCCATAACTTCAAACTTATTTGATGTTATTGTGCTTTCTTATAATTTTTCTCATGCCGCCTATCATATAAAGAGAACCTGATATCAATAAAATATCATCTTCACTGCAGTAGGAAAGTGCTCTTTCGTAAGCCTCTTCATAACTATCCAAAGCTTCACATTTGGAGTTATATTTTTCTATGACACCTTTTAACTCTTTTGAATTTTCAGCTCTTGTATTATTTGGGGTAACGGCTATTACCCTCTCCGCTAAAGGAACAATGGTTTTTACCATTACTTCAACTTCTTTATCTGCCAGTATACCCAGTATAAGTATCATCTTATTGTAGTTAAAATAGCTGCACAAATTTTTCCTCAGCATGGAAATTCCTTCTCTATTGTGTGCCCCATCTATTACAACCAATGGTTTGCGGTGCATTACTTCAAGCCTTCCAATCCATTTTACCTTTGAAAGTGCATTTAATATAGTTTCTTTTTTTATTTCAATTCCATATCTAGATAACTCCTCTATAGCAAATAGTGCACAAGCACAATTGGTAAGCTGATGTCTACCTAAAAGGGATAATTTAATATGATACTCCTCTTTTTTTGTATGTACTTTTATCTTTTGTACATACTTTGTACTGCTGCTAGTAATTTTTTCATGTCCTTCTGGCTCTGCACAACCGCGAGGAACCTTTATAAGGTCACTTCCCCTTTCAGTACATACCTTTTCTATAGCCTCTTCCGCTTCTTTTTCTTCAGGATAAAGTATTACAGGTATTCCAGGTTTAATTATACCTGCCTTTTCATAAGCTATCTTGCCCAGGGTATCTCCTAGTATCTGCATGTGATCATAGCTTATAGAAGCAATTATACTAAGCAGTACTCCTCCATCTTCTTCTTTTGAAAATGGCTCCATAACATTTGTGGCATCAAGTCTCCCCCCAAGACCCACTTCAATTATAGCTATATCAACTTTCTTTTCATAGAAATAATAGAACATGGCACAGGTAATTATCTCAAATTCGGTAGGATTTTCATACCCAAGTTCAATAACTTTTTTAACAACTTTTGATACTTTAGTTACTATCCTGCTTAAATCATCCTTAGGTATGTTAACTTCATTTATTTGAATTCTCTCTTCAAATACTTCTAAATAAGGCGAAGTATACATTCCTACCTTAAATCCAGCTTCCATTAATATTCTATTTATCATTGCAACAATAGAACCTTTTCCATTTGTACCAGCCACATGTATCGTCTTTATCTTCTTCTGCGGGTTTCCCAAAAGTTCCAACATCTTTTGTGTTCTATCAAGTCCATAATTGCTTCCAAATTTAGCAGTAGTTTCTATATATTCAACAGCTTCATCATAATTCATAGTAACACATCCCCACGTTTTGTTTATTTTATATCTTGTAATCTTTCAACTACAGTATTTAACATTTCTTTATATTTGTTACCTTTTTCTCTTTCTCCATTTACTACAGCTTCCGGTGCCCTAGAAACAAACTTTTCATTTGAAAGTTTGTTTTCTACTCTCTTTATTTCTCCCTCTAATTTTTTCTTTTCCTTATCAAGTCTTTCAATTTCCTTATCCATATCTACCAAATCAAAAAGTGGAATAAACAATTCTGCTCCTCTAGTTACTACAGATACTATATTCCTTGGTGTATCATTTTTATCCTTTAGAAATTCAACTTCACTAGCAGAAGCCAATTTTTTAAAATAGTCTTCTCCATTTTGAAAAGCTTCAAATGCATCTTTTTCAGTTACATAAATCATAAGCTTTGCCTTTCTGGAAAATGGCACATTCATTTCTGTTCTTATATTTCTTATTCCCTTAATGGCTTCTATGATATATTCCATATCCTTTTCTGCCTTTAAATCTTTAATGCTTTCATCATATTCCGGCCATTTTGATATAGTTATAGATTCATATTCTGTATAAAGATGAGTATATATCTCTTCAGTTATAAAAGGCATTACAGGATGTAATAGCTGCAAACTTGTGGATAATACATTGTTTAATACATTGTATGCCACACCCTTAGCTTTTTCATCCTCACCATACATAACAGGTTTAACAAGTTCTATATACCAATCACATAATTCTCCCCATATAAAATCATATAATTTCTGAGAAGCTATTCCAAGTTCAAATTTTTCTATATTGTCTGTAACTTCTTTTACAAGAGTATTTAATTTAGACATTATCCATCTATCTGCACCACTGTAATCTTTGCAGTCTTTATACTTATTCATCAAATCTTCATCTATGTTCATAAGTACAAATCTTGAAGCATTCCATATCTTGTTGGCAAAATTTCTAGATGCTTCAACTCTTTCTGGATAATACCTTATGTCATTTCCTGGTGCATTTCCTGTAATAAGAGTAAATCTAAGAGCATCTGCTCCATACTCATCTATTACCTCTATTGGATCTACACCATTTCCAAGGGATTTTGACATTTTTCTTCCTTGAGAATCCCTTACAATACCGTGTATAAGTACATTTTCAAAAGGAATGTCATCCATACAGTAAAGACCTGAGAATATCATCCTTGCAACCCAGAAGAATATTATGTCGTATCCTGTAACGAGAGTATTGTTAGGGTAGAAGCATTTCAAATCCTCTGTCTTATCTGGCCATCCAAGTGTTGAGAAAGGCCATAGTGCAGAACTAAACCAGGTATCCAGTACATCTTTATCCTGCTCTAAGTTAGTTGAACCACACTTTGTACATTTCGTAGCTTCTCCATCTGTTACTATAACTTCACCGCAGTCTTTACAGTACCAAACAGGAATTCTATGTCCCCACCAGAGCTGTCTTGAAATACACCAATCCTGAATATTTTCCATCCAGTTGAAGTAAGTTTTTTCAAATCTTTCAGGTACAAATTTAACCTTTTTATCTCTTACAACCTTAATAGCAGGTTCTGCCAGTGATTTCATTTTCACAAACCACTGCTTTGAAAGCATAGGTTCGATAGTAGTACCACATCTGTCATGACAGCCTACATTATGTGCATGTTCTTTGATTTTAACTAAATATCCCTGTTTATCTAAATCTTCTACTACTAATTTTCTAGCTTCATATCTATCAAGTCCATCATATTTTGTTCCAGGTAATTTTATAGTTCCATCTTCATTCATTATTATTATTTCAGGAAGGTTATGTCTTTTTCCTACATGATAGTCATTAGGATCATGAGCTGGTGTTATCTTAACTGCTCCAGTACCAAACTCCATGTCTACATAATCATCGGAAACTATAGGTATTTTCCTATTTATAATTGGAAGTATAGCTTTCTTTCCTACTAAATGCTTATATCTTTCATCCTTAGGATTAACTGCAATAGCTGTATCTCCAAACATTGTTTCAGGTCTTGTAGTTGCAATTTCAAGGTATTCGTCACTGCCTACAATCTTATATTTTATGTGCCAAAAATGTCCCTGCTGCTCTTCATACTCGATTTCCGCATCAGATATAGCTGTCTGACATTTTGGACACCAATTTATTATCCTGTTCCCCTGATATATAAGACCATCATTATATAGTTTTACAAAGAATTTTTTTACTGCTTTATTGAGGCCTTCATCCATAGTAAATCGCTCTCTTGTAAAATCTGCAGAGCAACCAAGTTTCTTTACCTGGTTTCTTATTCTGTCCCTGTATTCATTACTCCAATCCCATGTTTTTTCAAGAAATTTTTCTCTTCCTATTTTCTTCTTTTCTATTCCCTTTTTTAGGAGTTCCTTTTCAACTTTTACCTCAGTTGCAATACTTGCATGGTCTTCACCAGGAAGCCATAGTGTACTATACCCCTGCATTCTCTTTGTTCTTATTATTATGTCCTGTATAGTATCATCTAGCGCGTGTCCAAGGTGCAATTTTCCTGTAATATTTGGAGGTGGTATTACTATTGTATACGATTTTTTATTTTTCTCTGCTTTAGGTGTAAAATATCCTTTTTCTTGCCAAAAATCATAAAGTCTGTCTTCAAATTCTTTTGGGTTATAAGTAGTTGCCATTTCTTTCTTTTGTGCCATCAAATCTCCTCCTAATTATTAGATATTCTAATATTAATACCAATTCAAGTATTTACATTCTTAAATCAAAAAAAGCCTTCATCCATAAAGGACGAAGACCCGCGTTACCACCTTTTTTCCTGCAAATACAGGCTCTTAAAAAATAACGATTAAGAAAATCGTCTTTACCTACTGTTATTTCAGCAAAGAAACTCCAAAGCTACCTTCAAGATAATCCATATAGAAAACCTCTCAACTAACAAGTTTTCCTCTCTTTATACTCCACTATCTCTAATCCTCTTTTTCACAGTTAACAAATTCAAATTTATATAGTTCTATTATAACGTTATTTTTTAACCTGTCAAGAAATTTTATTTTCATTTTGAAACTCTATAAGTTATTTAACAGCCTTTTCTGCAAAAGAGTTGTTAACTATCTTGTTAAAGTCTGGTCTTGAAGGTATTAAACTAGGTTTATAGTTTTGTATTATATCCATAAGTCTGTTTAAATCCTGCTGTTTTATAACTGGTGTAGTCGCATAGGCATTTATAGATCTATAATTTTTCACTACAGAAATCAAGATATCTTCATCTGTTCCAGGGAAAAATGATTTTATAGCCTCAGCCACTTCTTTGTCACTGTGTTTTTGAACCCATATTTGTCCTTGATGAATTGCATTGGTAAATTTCTGAATAGTCTGTGGATTCTTTTCCATATATGATTTAGTTGAAAAATAACAGGTATATGGAAGTACACCAGCAGATTTACCTACTGAAGCAACTACATATCCAGTTTTATCTTTTTCAAGCATGCTAGCTGTTGGTTCAAAAAGTGCAACATAATCCCCTGTTTTCGATTTAAAAGCTCCTCCTGTTGCAGTATAGGCAATATTAGTTATCAAGTTAACATCTTTTCCAGGTTGAATTCCATTTTTCTGCAATACGTACTCCAGAGCCATTTCGGGAACTCCTCCAGGTCTTCCCCCAATTATACTTTTACCTTTTACAGATTTCCAATCAAAGTTTTTTTCCGATTTTCTACCAACTAAAAAAGAACCATCTGTAGTTGTAAGTTGTGCAAAAAGTACGGGGTAATCTTTTCTCTTCTGGTTATATATATATATTGTCTGCTCCGGCCCACAAAATCCAATGTCACAACTTTTACTAAGTACCTGCTGCATAGTTTTATCTGCTACCATTACAAAAACACAAGTTTTTATCCATTTTTATTAACTAAAAATTTTATCAACCTGTTTAAGCAGTTTAAAATTAGTAAGATCATAGTGAAGTGGCGTTAAAGTAGCATAACCTTGTTTTATAAAATACCCATCTGTGTCACTAGCATGGGAATCACTCATCTTACCTTTTAATTGAAAAGTCTTTCCCTCATCTTTAGAATCCACCTCTATAAAATAACCAGTATATCCTCTTTCACCAATTTTGCACACTTTAATTCCTTTTTCTATCTTCATAGGCATATTTAAATTAAATACAACATCATCTTTCATATGTTTATCTTCAAGCTTTTCTATCACTTCTGAAACACATCTTGCTGCATCCTCATATTCTCCTTCAACCCCATCTTCCACTTCCATAGATGCAGCAAGTGAAGGTATTTTATTAATAGCAGCCTCAATAGCTGCAGAAACCGTACCGGAATACAGTACGTCCAATCCAATATTCAATCCATTATTTATTCCGGATAAGACCATATCTATATTTTTATCTACAATTTTATCTATTGCAATTTTTACACAGTCTGCAGGTGTACCAGTGACGCTGTAGGCTTTCGATTTTATTCCTTCAAGCTTCACTTGTTTAACAAATAAAGGATCTCTTACTGTTATAGAATGACTGCTGGCACTTTTTTCAACATCCGGCGCAACAATTATCACTTCATGCTTTTTTTCTAATTCTTTAGCTAATGCATATATTCCCTTTGCGTTAACTCCATCGTCGTTGGTCAATAATAATTTCATAAATTAGCCTCCACACTTATAAATTGATCATTTAAAACTATTCTACTACAAATACAGAAAATTAAATGTCGAAATAAATAAAAAATAATAATTTAAAACTATTTTTATACCTGTTGGCACATATATCATTAAATGATATATAGGAGACAAAAATGGCTAGAAACAATTCTTTAGAAATGGGTGAACTTACAGACACCTACTATTATATTTTACTATCTTTAATAAAACCTAAACACGGCTATTTGATTATGAAATCAGTTGAAAAAATCTCAGAAGGCAAATTTTCAATAGGTCCTGCATCTTTGTATACAAGTATAAAAAAACTTCTTAATGCAAAACTCATAAAACTTACAGAGGAATCAGATCAAAAAAAAGTTTACATTGCTACAGATAAAGGTATTCAATTTCTAAAAAATGAACTTGAAAGAAAACGTAAGATGGTTCAAATTGCAGAAGAAATATTTAATAACGAGGAGATTTTATAGTATATATAAATTAACCAAACAAATTGCAATTCCATCTTTTTTATGCTCTATTTTATTTATTATTTTGGTATCACTTGCTAAATATAATTATATACCTGACATATATAGAAAAATTTTTGGTATTATTTTAATACCTACAGTAATAATAACTATTTCATCAGCTTATAACAACCTTTTTCTTTTCTTCTCTAATAACAATAATTCTCTGCAATGCAATAAATATAAACAACAGCATTCCTATTGCAATCTTTGTCCACCAAGAATTAAGATTTCCCTGAAACATTATAAGGCTTTGAATTATACCCATAGTTAAAACACCAAATACAGGTCCTATAGGATATCCTGATCCTCCTGTTAGTAATATTCCTCCTATTACGCAAGCTGCAATGGCATCCATCTCCGTTCCCAAACAATGCAAACCGTAACCGGATAGTGTATATAAAGTAAATAACAGCCCAGCTAAAGAAGAACAAAAACCAGATACAGTATAAACAAAAATTTTAACTTTTCCAGTATTCAGACCCATAAGCATAGCTGAATTTTCATTTCCGCCAATTGCATATACGGTTCTGCCAAACCTTGTATACTTTAATACAAATATAGCAACTGCCGCTACTATCAAACTAACAATTACATTAATAGATATAGCTACACCTGGTCCAATAGGTATTCTAAAGCCTGAAATGGCAGTAAATACCGGATTCTTAATACTTATAGTATTTATACTTATAACATAACTTGAGCCTCGTGCAAAGAACATACCTGCTAATGTTACAATCCATGGGTGAAGATCAAATTTTTCTACTAATATCCCCTGGACTGTTCCAAATACAATACTTACAATTAAAACAAAAATCATAACCAAAAATGGATTAACTCCATTTTGCAATAAGCTTGCAGTAATCATACTTATAAAAGCTATCATAGAGCCTACAGAAAGATCTATTCCACCTGTAATAATAACAAAAGTCTGGCCAATAGCTAAAACTATTAAATAAGCATTATCTATAAAAAGGTTTGCTAATACTTGTCCTGAAAAAAATCCACTAAACATAACAGATCCAATTAGAAATAATACTATAAACAAACCAATTGTAGCGTAAATCGAAATAAATGATGAATTTAATTTTAAAATTTTCTTCTTATTAGTTAACCCTTTTATCATACACAAGCCACCTCTTTTTCAGGTTTACTTTTAGTTGTATTATTTTTTGATTTCTTTCTTACTAGCATTTTTCTAAATTCCTCAGATTGTATAATACAAACTATTATAACTACTATGGCTTTAACTACAAGAGTAATTTCTGGAGCCACTCCCATACTATAAATGGTTGTAGTCAATGCTTGTATAAATATTGCTCCTACTACTGTTCCTCCTAAATAAAATCTACCACCTGCCATGGAAGTTCCTCCAATAACAGTAGCTAATATAGCATCTAATTCCATCCACAATCCTACATTGTTTGCATCTGCACTCTTTATATTAGAGCATAAAATAATGCCTGCAATACCTGCAAGAATGCCAGATATAATATACAGTGAAAAAATAACTTTTCGTGCCCCTTATACCGCAGTATTTGCTGGCACTGCTATTTACACCTATAGATTCAACAAATAAGCCCAATGCTGTTTTTCTAATAAGTAAGTAAATTGCAAAAACAATTACAGCAGCAATAATTATTGCCACAGGTAAAAAAATATATCCTGTTCCTATAAAAATAAATGACTTATTAGTAAACGTTAGTATTTGGCCGCCTGTAATAAGTTGGGCTATACCTCTTCCAACTATGTATAAAATAAGGGTAGCAACCATAGGTTGAATTTCAATATAAGCTACTAAAAAACCATTCCATATTCCACAAAGTAATCCCACTATTGCTCCTGATAATACTGCCGTTGGAACAGAACCACCTCCAACTATAACTGTTGCGGAAGCAGAAGCACTTATAGCAATTATAGATCCAACAGAAATATCTATTCCTTGGGTGGCAATAACTATTGTCATACCTAAAGATATTAATATAAGTGGTGCTGAATGATTAAGTATATCTATTACATTTCCAAATAAGTGTCCATCCTTAATTGTTATATTAAGAAAACCTGGTCTTACTAAAAAATTCAATAAAAGTAGCACAATTAGCGCTGTTACCGGCCAAAATATCTGCATATGATAAAATTTCATAAATATATTGGAAGTTTTAGTATTATGCACTAATATTGCCTCCCTCCGCAATAGTCTTAAGTATGTTGGCTTCTTGTACCTCTTCTCCTGCTAACTCCCCTATAATTTTTCTATCTCTAAGTACAAGCACCCTATCGCAGCAACTTTCTATTTCTGAAAGTTCGGAAGATATAAATATAATTGACATGCCTTTTTTCGCCAGCTTTATAATTAATTTTTTTATTTCATCCTTGGCACCTACATCGATACCTCTTGTAGGTTCGTCTAAAATCAAAATCTGAGGGTCTGTAGCAAGCCATCTCGCCAGTATAACCTTTTGTTGATTTCCACCACTCAAATTGTCAATTCTCTACTCTATACTAGGAGTTTTAATATTTAAAAGTTTAACATACTTTTCAGCAATTTCCTGCTGCTTTTTCATTGGAATGTATTTAAATATTCCTTTAATAGATTGCAGGGCCAAAATTATATTTTCTCTTATAGTTAGTTCTCCAACTATGCCTGCTGCTTTTCTATCTTCCGGACAAAGTTCTAAACCTTCCTGAATAGCTTTTTGAGGATAAATATATGAATATTCCTTACCATCAATGATCAATGTTCCATGATCTGATTTATCTATACCAAACAACAATTTAGCACATTCAGTTCTTCCAGAACCTAAAAGTCCTGCTAGTCCAAGTACTTCACCCTTTTTTATATTCATACTAAAAGAATCTATAGTTCCTTTTCTGCCAAATTGTTTAGTTTCTATCAAATTTTTATCTTCCTTACTGTAATAATCACGAGATAATTGTTTATTTTCTTTTACCATTTCTTCGTATTTTTTTCCTATCATTTTCGAAATTAGATCCATTTGAGGTAAATCTTTTACAGCATAAGTTCCAACCAATTCTCCATTTCTAAGTATTGTTATCCTATCTGAAATTTCATAAACTTGATCTATGAAGTGAGTTACAAACACAATTGACATGCCTTCAGATTTTAACTTTCTCATAATACTAAATAACTGTTTAACTTCATTGCTATCCAAACTAGATGTAGGTTCATCAAGTATTAATATTCCACTTGATATATCTACAGCTCTTGCTATAGCCACCATTTGCTGAATTGCAACAGAATAACTAGATAATAATTTTTTTCCCATTTAAAGTTATGATTCCTTCATCTATTTCATAAACCCCTGTAAGCACTTTAATTAAAGTTGACTTTCCAGCTCCATTTTCCCCCATAAGCGCATGTATCTCACCTTTTTTAAGTTGAAAATCTACATTAGAAAGAGTTTTAACCCCGGGAAAAGATTTACATATACCTTCCATGTTAAGAACAATATCGCTTTCATCCATTAATTTCACCCCCATTTATAAAAATTTCATAATGTATGAATGTGGAATATCCAATTCATACATTATGATTTACAATTCTAATATTTTCTATTAGGTAATTCTTTTTTAGCTTGATCTTGAGTAAATACACCCTCTTTAGTGTGTACAATTTTGTCTTTAAGTTTGCCACTCAATACTTGTTTTGAAGTTTCTACCAATTGAGGTCCTAAAAGAGGATTGCACTCAACTATACCATTTGATTTTCCATCAGCCATTAACTTGAACATATCTTTAATACCATCAACAGAAACTATAAAAATATCTTTTCCTGGTTTTTTACCATATTCCTCTATAGCTTGTATAGCTCCAACTGCCATATCATCATTGTGAGACCACAAAACATTAATTTTATTTCCATCAGATTTCAAGAATGCTTCCATAACTTCTTTACCTTTTGCACGGGTAAAATCACCAGTTTGTGATTTTATGATTTTATAGTTTGGACAATCTTTTATAGTTTCATTGAAACCTTTTTGACGTCCTATCATAGCTGTTGATCCAACAGTACCTTGCAGCTCTGCTATGTTAAGCTTTGCATCTTTACCAAATTTATTAATTACAATTTTAGCTGCTCTCTTACCTTCCTCTTCCATATCTGATCCAAGAAAAGCTGTAACAAGAGAGTTATCTGCTACTTTTACATTTCTATCTACTATAACAACTGGTATTTTGGCATTTTTTGCCTCTCTCAACACCGTATCCCATCCAGTTTCTACTACAGGGTCCAATGCAATTATATCAACCTTTTCAGCTATAAAAGATCTTATGGCCTTTATTTGATTTTCCTGTTTTTGCTGACCATCAGAGAACTTTAGTTCAAAGTTTGGATTTAATTTAGGAATTTCTTTAATAGAACTAGTTTCTGCTGTTCTCCAACCACTTTCAGCTCCAACCTGTGCAAAACCAATTACCTTTTTCTTACTTGATGAATTCGATGAGCTTGTCTGCTGACTTGCGCCGCCGCATCCCGCAAATATACCAACTGTTAAAACTGCTGTTGCTGCTAAAGCAGCAATCTTCTTAAATCTCATATTTATTTCCCCCATTATATTTATTTTTATTTCAAAAAACCCAGGATATATAAAAATATCCAAACCATATATGTAAAGATTTGATTTTTTATATAATTAGGATTATTTCTCCTGCATTTTTGAAATCAACCAATTAATGTTTTGAAAGCGATTACTTAAATATAATAATAATATTTATTGGTATAAATGTCAATTATTTTCATATATTATTATTTATTACCTTTATTCAATATTATTACAATTAGATTGTTCTAATACAATACATATATTAAAACAAAATAGAAATTGCCTGAAAAATTATTACACAATATGTATTAAGTATTAATAACTATATGCATAAAAATAGACCATACGGTGGAATTAGTATCCATCCTATGGTCTTAGTTAGTAAATTAAATGTACCCATGTGCCTGTTACTATTTTATATTTAATCATCAGCTATTTTTTTGCAAACTATCTTAGAATTTTTACCAACATCTACTTTATTTCTATACTCCACTGTCTCGATATCACAATTAGCTCCTATAATAACATTATTTCCTCTTACTACTTTTGCACATGTATTTTCAAGATAAATATCATCTCCTTCAATTGTACCTGTTACAAGTTTTGCACAACTTGAGAAAAGACTTATCATCTTGATAAAAAAATGACCTGCTCCTAATTTTACTTTTATATTTTCACCACCTATATCTTTTACTGTACATTTTCCATACATTTCTATATCTATATTTCCTGCATTTAGTAATCCATCTATATTAAAACTACCCCTTGCATTAAAATTTTCTGCTTCGCAATCCCCATTTATAGATGTCGAACCTGATATCAGTATATCTTCCGTATGCAAATTGCTATCTATACGAGTAGAACCACTTATTCTAACCTTTTTTGCAGTAACACTGCCTACTATATGAGAAGATCCACTTACAGTTATTTCGTCAGTGTCAAGATTCCCACATATTTTAGTGCTGCCACTAATTTTAGTTATCTTACTTTTTAGATTCCCACCTGCATCAGAAGATCCTGATACTTTATAGCAGCTGCACTCTATATCTCCATCTATTTTAGCAGAACCACTTATTTTTACTTCATTATACTTTCCTCCACCAATTGTTCCAGCTCCAGAAATTTTTACATCTTGCAACTTTTCTTCCATTTTAAAACTTACCTCCAATTTATAATGTTAATTTTGATTTTAATTGTTCCACACATTCCCCTGCATTTATCTTTAATACAAGCATAGCTCCAGTTTCAACATACACTTCATTTGGTATCAGCATTAAAAAACATACAGCAACTCCAAGCTTTCTTATAAGTACTACATCACAATACCTTCCATAAAATTTCTCATAGTTTTTTTCCAGAGTATCAAGTACTAATTTAGCTTCCTCCAAACTCACCTTGCCAGATTTTAAAAACCTATCTACTATAGTCATAAATAACAGTTCATTAAAATTAAATTCACTACTTTCTTTATGAACATCTTTATACAATGTGAAAGTAGGTTGTGAAACAATGTTGTGTAATGATATATCACTTTCTTTTAAAATCACTTTCGAAAGATTTGGTGAAAATATGTTTGCAAGCTCATCTAAAGATACATCATCTTTAAAATTCTTGATCTTTTCTACTCTATCCAGTATTTCCTTCCTTGGAAAAAACGTCTCCTGACCTGTAAAGCTGGACCTTTTTATAAACCATTCCTCAGGTATTAATTTTTTTCTCTTCCATCTATACAATTGGCCATAGGAAATACCTGTTATTTTAAGCAATTCTTTTTTAGAAATTAGATTTTCCTCTTCCATATTTTCATTCCTCTCAATAATTTCTTTTTCAAAAACAGTGTAACATAACATTGTTACGTTAGCAATAGTTATTTTATCCGATGGCTACCAGCCGTAACCCCCCATCTTCTTATAAAGTGGGGGGATAACGGCTGCTACACCCCTGGATAACGATTTCTAAGTTTCAGATGGAGAAAAAAACTCCACCTGAAACCAAGAACTCTGTTTATTTAAAATAAAAAATTCACCTTAAAACAATAGCCGCTAAAGGTGAATTTAAATAAAACTCCATTAAAATTCTACGTATTATTCTTTTTAAAAACAATATCCATTTACATAACCATTCCACCATCTACATTGATGACCTGTCCTGTAATATACTGGCACATATTTGAAACAAGAAATAAAACTGCATTTGCCACATTTTCTGCTTTTCCGTAAGCTTTCATTGGAATTTTAGACAGCATCTCTTCAGTTACCTTATCAGAAAGTACAGATGTCATATCTGTTGAAATATATCCTGGAGCAACGGCATTTACAACTATACCACGGCCTGCCAGTTCCCTTGCAGTTGCCTTTGTAAACCCAATAACCCCTGCTTTTGAAGCAGCGTAATTTGCCTGACCAACATTCCCTATTATGCCTACAACACTTGCTATATTTACTATGCTTCCTGATCTTTGCCTTAACATCTGTTTTGATACAAGCTTAGTACAGTTAAATGTCCCGGTAAGATTTGTATTTATTACTTTATCCCAATTTTCTTTTTTCATGGTAATCACTATGCCGTCACTTGTAACACCTGCATTATTTATCAATATGTCTATCTTTTTAAATTTTGCAATTATAGATTTTACAACTTCTTTTGTAGATTCTTCTGAACTCACATCATGTTTTAATCCCAGTGCTTCAACACCATAAGCTGATGATATTTCATCTGCCGCTTTTCTTGCTCTTTCTTCATTAGTTCCCGTTACTACTATTTTTACTTTTTCTGCTGCCAATTTCTCTGCAATAGCTCTCCCAAGCCCCCGAATACCTCCAGTTATTAAAGCTACTTTATCCGTTAAACCTAAATCCATCATCTTCATCCTCCTATTTGCAATAATGGCCACCCCACCTCTCCCTTTAGACGTGAGATAACAGCTTATATGCGGCTAGATAATTTCTTAATAAAATACTAGTGGTAATTATATCATACTTTATGTATCAAACAAATCCAAAATTCACCAGTTTATTTCCAATCCCACTCCTACTTCTTTTATGGGCAAATATTTATGTATTTCTGCTTTAACAGCAAAGGAAGTACAGTGGCAGGGATACAACTCTTTCACATTGTTTTTTCTTAGATATTCAATAGTTTTTCTGACACCGGAGTTAACTTGAAATAAATGAAATCCCCCTATAATTCCAAGTACCCTGTTGTCACTACAAACTTTTTTTGCGTATTCCACTATATTGCATATGCCGCTGTGTGAACATCCTGTTATGACGTAAATACCATCTTCGCTTTTATACACAAGTGCCGTATCATCCATTACATAATCATCAACTAAAGCTTTCCCTGAAGCCTGCTTTCCTATAGGTTTTTTATTTTCAAAATCATTTGTTCTTGGTATCTCCCCTAAAAAAGTTATATGTTTGCTAATTTTTTTAGATTCTTTGGAAAGAATCAAATTACATTTTTCTTTTAGCTCTTCTTCTAAAATAGGAGAACAAATTTTTAAATCTCCATCTATTTTTTTCTTAAATGCATCGGGATGGGCAAGTATTGAAATTTTGTTTTTACAGTTTTTTTCAAAGTAATATTTAAGCCCTCCTGTGTGGTCATTGTGTCCATGTGAAATAGCAATTATATCTATGTTCTTTAAATCCACCCCCAATGCAGCTGAATTTTTCAAGAATATATCCGAATAACCTACGTCAAATAGAATTTTAGTGTCTTCGTCTTCAATATAATATGAAACAGCAGGTTCTCCAAAATAATATCTATCTATATAGGTGTTGTTATCTACTAAGACTTTTAGCTTCATTCTTTCATCTCCCAAAAATAATTTTCACTATCTTCATTATATTTTATAAAACCATTCTTTTGCAAAACTTTTTGGGATGCGGCTAAAACAGATAACATCCAAAACTTTTCAGAATTAAAAAATCGCCTTCAGCTTTCTGCCAAAGACGATTTTAATTAATTTTTTGTATGGTTTTAGGGAATAGGCAGTATGTTTCACATAGCTTCAATTCGTAATTTGGGTGTGGCTCTCCAATCCTGCTATACTAGAGCCAAGGT
>DAIMMR010000557.1:0-2284 GCA_036720575.1 Clostridium sp. | reverse complement strand
CTAAAAAAGACTTATATATATCCTCTGGCTGGATGCAAAATCATCATTTGTATGACATGTGCATGGATGCCTATGATGCAATGATAAATGGTAAACCACAAGCTGTAATGTCTTTACATTGGGGATTTCCTGTTGTTGATGGTTTTATGGATTATGAGAATGACATTCTTGCAGAAAAGGAAAAAAGTGACTACAGCCAGATGTGGTGGTCGATAGAAAATGAGGGTATGTTCTGGTCGGAATCAGAAAAAAGTTTTTGTAGTTATCAACAATTATTAGATATTAGAAAAATTAAAAATCCACTTATTCCTATTCCTCATGAAATGTATTTAGATGATAAGGCATTGAGAGATTGGAAAAAGAAAAATTATATACCAAAACAACAAGGTGAAATTAGGATATTATCAGCGGATATAGCCGTTATGAGTAATGATAATTCAGTGTTTTCACTAATTAGATTAATTCCTTCTGGTAATAGATATAAAAAATATTTATCATACATGGAACATATGAATGATACACACTCTGAAGCTCAAGCAATAAGATTAAAACAATTATATGACGATTTTGATGTAGATGTACAAATTTTAGACGGAATGGGAGCAGGAATTTCTGTTCTGGATAGCATGTCGAAGGTTCAATATGATTCAAAGCGAGATAAAGAGTACCCCGCATGGACAATTTTTAATCGTGAAGATATGACTAACAGATCATTTGAAGTAGATATTGAAAATGCATTACCTATTATTTGGTGTGTAAAGCAAGATGCAAAATTTAACCATTTAATGATTACTTTACTAAAAAGCTCAATCGAAACAGGAAGATTGGAATTATTAATAGACAGTAATGAAGCAAGAGATTTAATTGAAGATAGGGGATTAAAACTTACTGAACATCAAATATTAGATATGATTGCGCCAAATATTGAAACAGACTTATTAATTAAGGAGCTAACTGCACTAGAAATATCAATGCAAAATAATGGAATTTATTTAAAAGTTGATAATCCTAATATGAGAAAAGACCGTTTTTCGAGTGTCGGATTTAGTATGGTATATTCAAATATTTTAGAACAACAACTAAATAAAAAGAAAAAAAAGAAATCCTCATGGTCAAACTTAATGTTTTATAATTAAATTAAAATGAAAGGAGGGGGTTAATTGTTTAAATATGCAAAAATAAACGGAAATGTATTAGCAGTAGACTTTGATGCTCTTGTAACTACAAATACAAAATACTCACAAACAGAAATTGAAAATGCACTAAAAAATAGAGATACTAAAAAATTAATAGAAATGAGCAATTATTTCTATTTAACTTCTGGAGAATACCGAAGATTAATTCACAGTATGGCAAATATACATACTTTTAGATATATATATGCCCCCTTAATAACAACTAAAAAAACAACAAAAGTAGAAAAAGCATATGAAGATGTAACAAATTATCTAATGAATTACAATGTGGAAGAATCAAATACATATATAACCTTTTCATGTATTCTTAATGGTGTATTTTATGGATATGAGAGAATATTCGATGATATTACCGTATTACAAGAGCTACCGTCACAATATTGTCGTTCACAGTTTGATGAAAATGGCTTACATGCAATAGAATTTGATTTTAGGTATTTTGATAGTATAAGAAATTCTCAAGAAAGATTATTAATGTTCGAAAGATTACCTGATGAATTTTTAACATTATACAATCAATATAAAGCAGGAACACCATCTGAAACTTCTCAATATAACTATTGGAGACAATTAGATATTAATTTTACACGTTGTCATTACTTAACACCAGATAAAACCCCATTATTTGCAAATACATTTTCTGAAATAGTTAATTTAGCAGAATATAAACAAATAGACAAAACAAGAAGTAAACTTGAAATATACAAAATTCTTGTGCAAAAGATTCCATTAGACAAAAATACTAATGAACCTGTAATAGTAGATGAAGAAGCACAGCGATTACATACGAACGCAAAGAATATGTTAGGTAGTGACCAATTAGTAGATGTTTTAACTACTCCTGCTGAAGTCATGAGTGTTGACATAGCATCTAAAGGTGAAAAACAACGTGATATTATGGCTAGTGCAAAAGAGAATATGTTCTCAAGCTTTGGTACAAGTCAACTACTATTTAACAGTGGAACAACATCTATTGGTTTAACAGAGTCAATTAAAAATGATGAAAGTTTAATTACAAGTTTAATTGCTCAATATGAAAAGCATTATAATACAAGATTACGTGCTTTGTCTAAAATAAAATTCTTCCT
>DAIMMR010000050.1:0-16087 GCA_036720575.1 Clostridium sp. | reverse complement strand
TCTATTTTACCAGAATACTCCTGGTAATCTCTAACGCTCTCCTGCTCGTCAAGAAGTTTTTGCTTTATCATATCTTCAACTGTTAATTTCATCCTTATCTCTCCTTTCTACCCATAGTTTTTGTTACATAAAAAAGTTTTATTCATTATTAATCTGTTTATATGTTACAAAAATAAAGATTGAAATAAAAATAAAAAATATTACCCATAATAACTGATAGCTTATTTTAGCAATAACAAAGCCACTAAAAGCACTACCTAATCCAGCACTAAAACCTTGTCCCAGGAAAACAATCTCCATAAATTTTCCAACATATTTTGATCGCTTTGAAACTGGAACAGTATCTCCAATCAAAGCCAAAGATACAGCTATAATACCTGCATCAAAATAACTGCTGCCAAAGCATATGATTTATTGGTAAAAGATCGCATAATATACTCTGTACCTAAAAGCGGATACTACCTTATTGAAAACAGTCTAAATATGAATAATAGTTTTGATAATAAAAGTATAGATTTTTCAACATCTGCTCCAGATGAACGTATTTTGCCTTATAAAGAATTTCAAGATTGTTTAAATCAAGCATTGAATTTATATAAAGAAAATCTTATCTCCCCCCCTAGTACGCAGGGAGTTGAAAATTTAATTTGTACCATACAAAAGCAGCTTCAAAATTATCAAATTTTTACTGATAAGCAGTATATATTTATAACATCAGGCTCTCAACAAGCTATAAATATACTCACTATGATGGATTTCCCAAATGGTAAAAAAAATGTGCTTATTGAGGAACCAACCTATTATGGGATTATAGAATCTTTAAAACTTAATAATGTAAATATTATAGGTATAAATAGAACTTCAAAGGAAATAAACTTTTATGAACTTGAAAATATATTTAAACATAAAAGTTTTTAAATGTAATTTCAATTTTGTTAGTATATTTTATGTATAAGGTAAAATTTCAATTAGAATATCTCATATAATATTATTTCTAAAAATGAACGTATATGTAGAAAAACTCTATGGAGTTTATATATGAAAAGTTCATTTATAGTGCTAAATAAATTTATATAATCTCTGTCTACTTTCTCAAATCCATCTACAAGACTTACAACTATTGGGAAAAAGCATACCATTATAACTACTATTATTTAATGTAAATATATTATTTACTCTTGTTTAAATTTATTTTTTTAATTAGATTATGTCTTAAAATATAATCCGAATAGCTAAGCTGATTCAATATGTAATTCTCTTCTTTTTGAAGTTTATCACTTTTAGAAATTTTATTTCCCGTATTTACATCGTAATAAATATCATCTTGTGAAGAATAATAACAATTCTTATCTATAAAAGAACCATTTCTAAATATAACTCTTTCGCTCTCAGAATTAAAGAGGTCTTTACCAAGCATGTCTTCTTGCTTAAGTTTAAATAAATTACATACCGTAGGATATATGTCCATCTGACCTCCATAAACATGGTTTACCCCTTTCACAGATTCATCAGGGAAATGAATAAGCATAGGAACCTTTTGAAGCTTTTCCCACTCTAAATCAGATTTAGAACCCGTCTTTAAAAAGTTAAAAAGTTGATCTTGTTTATCTTTAGGTATTGCATAGTGATCCCCATATAGTATAACTATTGAATTTTTTAAAGTTCCATTTTTGTCTAATTCATCTAAAAACATTCCAAGCTGTTCATCCGTATAATGTATAGCTTTCATGTAATTTCCAATAAGACTTCCTTTATAATCTCCTACATCAAAGTCCCCATATTTATTTACATCATCATAAGGAAAATGACTTGTTAGAGTTATTAAAAAAGTATAGTATGGGCTTTTCATCTTTTTTAACTTATCCACAGATTGAGTTAAAAAAGATTTATCGCTTAAACCAAGTCCTATAGACTCATTTTGTTTATAACTTTTTTCACCATAAAAAGTATCAAAGCCAAACTTTTTATACATTATATTTCTATTCCAAAAACTTTCTCTAAATCCGTGTAAAGCTGCAGTATAATAACCTTTATTCTTAAAATTTTTCGGCATTGCATTGTATTCATTGCCAGAGTAGAGTAAATAAGCTGCGCCTGCCGAAGCAGGATAAAGTGAATTGTTTGTCATAAATTCTGCATCAGAAGTTCCGCCAGCTGCCACCTGATAGTAAAAATTATCAAAGTACTCCGAACATCCTATCCATCTATTTAAATTGGGGGTTATCTCCTTTCCATTTACAGAAGAATTTATAACAAATCCTTGAAGTGCTTCTACCTGTATCATTATCAAGTTTTTGCCTTGTCCGATTCCATTTAAATTTTCATGACTTGACTTGCTTTTATCTATAAAATACTCTATAGCCTGAACCTTGTCCTTAGACACGGGAGTTAGTCTATTTATATTGGCAGAAACACAGTTATAAATATCCAGACAGTGATAATTTACTGTACCCAATTTTTTAGCTATATACACTTTATTATACATAGTTGTAAGAAGCCTAGGCTGTTCTTTGGACAAAGCATAAAAGCTTTTGAAATCAATAAGAATACCTACTAAAATAAATACTAAAAACATTGATACTCTAACTTTTGGACGAAGTTTTCTATTGTGTCCTGCCAAATACCTATTTATAAAGGGAATTATAAATATAATATCAAAAAAATATAAAAAATCTTTAAAGTCCAGTAGATTAGCCACACTAGATTTTACTGCACTTAATTGAAATCCACTTATCAGTACAGATACAGATATAATATCTTTAAAATATTTATAATAGATAAGATCACTCACTATGAATATACTTATAATACAATTACATATGTACAAAAATCTAGCACGACCTCTAGTTTTAAAAATACATCCAACGGATACCAATACAAATACTGAAGCTAAAGCCGGAATAAATAAACTTTTAAACGAATTTATTTGGTTCCCATATACTAATATTTTAAACATTACTACAATTATAAAAAAAATTACATCTATAAAATTTATAAAAAGAAGTTTAATTTTGCCCATACCACTTTCCCCCTACAATTATTTGTAATACTAAAATTAATAAAGCTAATATGTATAATTATAGAACAATATGTTAACAAAATGAAAGTATTTTTTCATACCTATTTACATAAATGCTGTAGTGTAGCATAATATATTTATATGGAGAAGTTAAAAGAATTAGGAGGTTATATTTTAATGGCAGAAAAAGAAGATAATAAAGAAAATAATATAGAAGAACTACCTGTAGATGAAGAAGCTAAAAAACAATTTTTGGAAGAACTTAAAAATAAAAATTTAGAAGAAGAAAAAAAACTTGAAGAGCTTAAAAATAAAGAATTGGAAGAACAAAAAAAAATTGAGGAAGAACAGAAAAAGAAAGAAGATGAAGGAAAAAATAAACAAGTAGAACATATTGAAGAAAAACACGCTAATGAAGAAACCTCATCTACAACTAAATCTAGTGAGGATACTCCAAATAAGAAAACCGGAACTCTAATGAGAAATTTGAAAGTTTCTTTCATAGACACAGCTGTATCAGCTGTAGTTTCAATTGCAGCTTTATATTTATTTGACTTGATATTAAGACTTATATTTGGATACTATGTATCAGATATGAGGGGAGTATTTATTATACTATTTATAGTAATACTAATTCTATATCCTGTTGTAATGAAAAGCTGCAAATTAAAGAAAACATTAGGTGAAAAGTTCGCTAAAACAACATCCATAGAAGGGAAAGATTAAAAGTTGAAAAAAGGAAGCGAATATGAATTTTTCATAGAAAAACTACAATTTCCCGCTGTAGGAATAGCTAAAAAAAATGATATGGACGTACTCATAAAAAATACAGTTCCCGGCCAAAAGGTAAAAGCCAGAATTACAAAGAAAACAAAGCATTATGTGGAAGCTAAAGTTACAGAAATACTTGAAAATGTAAATTATGCAGTAGATCCTTTTTGTCCCCATTTTAATTTATGCGGTGGATGTACATCCCAGTTTATACCTTATGATAAGCAATTGGAACTAAAGGAAAAACAAGTTTTAGATCTATTTGAAAAGGCATCCATTTGTGATTTTGAATTTCTAGGCATAGAGAAAAGTCCTGAAGAAACTGAATATAGGAATAAAATGGAATTTACCTTTGGCGATGAACAAAGGGGAGGACAACTTACCCTTGGAATGCATATAAAGGGAAGATCTTTTGGTGTTGTAAATGTAGATAATTGCAGCCTAGTAGATGCAGATTTTACACTTATTTTAGATAAAGTTGTGACTTACTTCAGAGAAAAAAATTTGCCCTATTACAAAATAAAAAACCACGAGGGATATCTAAGAAATTTAGTATTGAGAAAAGGTAGAAATACTGGAGAAATACTTATAAATATTGTGACAACTTCTCAAATGCAATTTGATTTAAATGAGTTTAATAAATTATTACAAGGTCTCAACTATAAAGGCACATTAGTTGGGATACTTCATACTGTAAATGACAATCTATCAGACATGGTAAAAGCGGATAAAGTAGAAATACTATATGGTAGAGATTATATTATAGAAGAAATTTTAGGATTGAAGTTTAAAATATCTCCTGAATCTTTCTTTCAGACTAATTCAAGGGGTACGGAAAAGCTATATGCTATAATTAAAGATTTTCTTGGGGATGCTTCCTCAAAAACAGTTTTTGACTTGTACTGCGGTACGGGAACTATAGGTCAAGTTTTGGCTTCCAGAGTAAATAAAGTAATAGGAGTAGAACTTATAGAAAAGGCTGTTGCTTCTGCCAATGAAAATGCCAGGTTAAATAATATAAAAAACTGTAAGTTCATAGCAGGAGATGTAAAAGACGTTTTAACTACTTTAGAGGATAAACCAGACGTAATAATACTTGATCCACCAAGGCCGGGAGTTCATCCTAAAGCATTAAAATATGTAATTGATTTCAATGCACCTGTAATAATTTGTGTATCCTGTAATCCTAAAACTCTAGTTCAAGATTTAAACGTATTAATTGATGCAGGTTACAATGTAGATAAAGTAAAACTTATGGATATGTTCCCTCACACTCCCCACGTTGAAACAGTGGTTAAGCTAAGTAAGTAAAATCAAGGATTAAAGGGAAAAAGATAATAAAAAATTGCTAATTACTACGAATTTACTACTAACGAAAATAAATTCGTATTAATTATTTTTTTACTACCAAATTTTCAAATATGTCTAAAGTATTTTATTTGATCTTATTTGTAACATGAGAATGGGATTAACATCCTAAAAATTTTTATGTGCTAAACTTCTGACCTAATTGTGTAAAACTCACCTAATTGAAATATATTGACTTTTTGGTGAATAATGTTAAAATGATATTATGTATAATATATGAGGAATACAATGAAATACATATAGTAACTGGGCATCGATAGTATGTATGGAGTGAATGATGCAACCGACCCTATATTCATAAATTTATGAACATAGGGTTTTATTTTAATATAATTACTTGAAAATGAGTTAAAAAATTTAATTCACATATGAATCTAAAATTTTTTGAAATTCTTGTTCAGTAAACACCTGTTCATATTTGGTGCCATTTATGTACATAGTTGGAGTACCAGTTATCTTTCCAGCACTAAGCTCATTTGCTATAGCTTTATTCATAGATTCATAATTTGGAATCATTTCTTCTTTTAAATTAAGAACAGATTTTACTGTTGCATAAGGCTTTTTCGAATAGAAATCAAATTTATTGAAAATATTTTGAATATCATCTAGACGTTTTGGTGCAAAATATTTATTTATTTTTTCATCATTTTTGAATTTTGGATGATCAACAGGTTTATATATGTACAATAGATTTCCATTGTTAATATATTTTTTTAAAAGATTTCCAATATTTTTGTGTAAATTTCTACAGTCTCTACATTCATAGCTTGAATATTCAACTATGACTATTTTAGCATTTTGAGTATTACCAAAACTGTATCCTTCATTATAATTTATAAAAGTTAACTTTTTTTCCAAGTTTTTTGTACTATTGTTTTTAATATTTACATCTGATGTACAACCTGTAAAAAAAATAAAGACACACAAAAATAGACATATTTTTTTCATTAATAATCACTCCTAGCATATTAAGTATATCAAGAATAAGTTATTTACAATACAAAATTTAGATTATCATGTATATTTGCTGAGAAATAGTATACAAACTGTCTTGAAAAAATAAGTATGATTGAGGTGAACTATGCAAGAACATTTATATAAGGAACTTTATGAATTAGAAAGTAAACATTGGTGGTTTGTTGCAAAAAAGAGAATTGTATTATCTTTAATGAGGAAATACATAAATTATGATAAAAATAATAAAATATTAGACGCTGGATGCGGCAGTGGCCTTATGCTTAATGATCTAAAGGAATTTGGACAAGTATATGGCATGGATTACTCTAAAGAAGCAATAAAGTTTAGTAAACTTATATTTGATGGCGAAATTAAACAAGGATATATGCCAGGGAATATACCCTATGATAAAAATTATTTTAATGGAATTATAGCTTTGGATGTTATTGAGCATATAGAAAATGATCAAGATGCACTCATAGATTTAAAGGAACATTTAACTGATAATGGTATTTTTGTAGTTACAGTACCAGCCTATATGATTTTATGGAGTAATCATGATGTAGTACATCAGCATAAAAGAAGATATACATTAAGCGAACTTAAAGAAAAGCTTTTTCATGCTGGTTTTAAAATAGAGAAGATTTCGTATTATAACAGCATATTATTTATACCTATATTTATTACTAGACAAATACATAGACTATTAAAAGTTGAAAGTGGTTCAGATGCTGAAATGCCTAATAAATTAGTTAACTTTATATTAAAAAGTATATTTTCTTTTGAAAGACATATATTAAAAGTTTTTAATATGCATTTTGGTGTTTCTATAATTGCAGTAGTAAAAAAGGTTTAAATAATAAAATATGAAAACTTCTACATATCAAAAATGGAATTTATGCTTTTAATCAATAATCAATAACCGAGCAGTTTCAAATATTTATAAATTATTTAATTTTACTATAAAATTAAATAAAATATGTTAAGGATAGTTTATTATGAAATTTAAATTTATTAAAGAAAATATAAATTGTGGAATTTTAGCATCTGTTTTGGTTATATTTATATGTTTCCTTACTTTATTTGTAAAGCCTATAGTTGGTATGGCTGATAATGGGGACTTTTTCCGTATAATTAGTCAAAGTAATGTTTATTATTTACAAGGTGACAATGCACATAGTTTTTTAGGATATTTTGATAAGAATTATGGTATTTATAAATATAATAACGAAAATCCGAAAATGATAGTATCTACACAACCTATGTTAGTTAAGATAGCAGTTTTTATGGATAAACTTATAACTAGGGATTATGTGTTTGATATAAGATTTCTGGCTTTTTTATATGTGATAGTATATGCAGTTAGTGCTTATCTTATAGTAACAGTACTGACCTATAATATAAAATCAAATAAGTTTAAACTTTTATTTACAGCTTTATTTATTTTTGTATTTTGTGATACTGGATATATAGCTTATTTTAATTCTTTTTTTGGTGAAGCTGTAAACTTGAGTTTTTTTTTGTTGAGTTTAGGGATATTATTATATATGTATAAATTTAAAAAATATAGTATATTAAATTTGATTATGTTTTTTTTAGCTTCTCTAGTTTTTGTAGGATCTAAGCAGCAACTTTCTCCAGTAGGATTTTTAGTTGCTTTGGTGCTATTTAGGTTATTTATGACAAATAAAAGAAAAAACTTTCGATGTATTACCTTAATATGTATAATAACTATTATAGCCTCCGCACTATATTCCTATAAATCAATATCCGGTGACTTTGATTATATAAATAGATATTATTCAATGACTCGTGGGGTGCTTCTTTATGAGTGGAATCCAGATCAAATATTAAAGCAATTCAATATAAATACTCAATATTCTATGCTGCAGGAAACTGTAGGTTTTAATAAGTTACCAGTTATAGATCCCAATAGTGATAAATTAAAAAAAGAATTCTATAGTAAATATTCTGTTTTAAGCATAGTAGTTTTTTATTTAAAGAACCCTAGAATATTCGGAAAAATGATAAATTTTGGTGTGATTAATGGTTATTCTATTAGGCCTAAAGTCTTAGGAAATTATGAAAAAAAAGAAGGAAAAGCTTTTGGACAGCAATCCCATTTTTTTTCTCTTTGGAGTACAATAAAAGAAAAGTGTATACCTCATAATATGTTTTTAACTGTGGTAGCTTTTGGAATATATTTTTATTTTGCGGTAAAAAGATATATTGCTGCAAGAAAAAACGAGGATATAGATTTACAGTTATTTGAAGAGGCTTTCTTATATGTGTTTTTAGTAGGCACATCTCAAATATTTATTTCTGTAATAGGAGTAGGAGATGGAGATCTTGCAAAACATGTATTTATGTTTAACGTAAGTTTTGATATTATGCTTTTATATTCAGTTAGTTTAATTATTGAAAATATATATAAAAAAAATCGTTATACAAATAGAAAGGAAAATAAAAAATGGGGATTGAAGATTATAGAAAAAAAATAGACATATTTATGACATTATTTATAACTTATTTTTTTATTATATGTATCTCCTTTGAATATATTACGGTTCAAGGTAGTTATGAAAATTATATAATGTTAATGTTAGCTATGATAGTAGCACTTATAAGTTATTATACTAATATAACTTTTTCTTTAATATCAGTTTTAATTGTGGATTTTAGTTATTCTAGTTATAGACTTTATAAAAATATTGTACAAGGTATTTCAGTAGATATAAGAGTATATTATTGGATTATTATAATACCAATAACTGCAATAGTAGTAACTATCTTGGGAAGGTGTATACTAAAACTCCAAATTCAATTAAATAAAGTTAGTACAGATAATAAGAACTTAGTAATGATAGATGAAACAACTGGAATAAGAAATTCCTCAGCTCTTTTCAATGAGATTCCTATATATATGAGTATGAGTAAAAGATATAAACTGCCAGTTGCAATTATGTTAGTTAAATTTAAATACAGTAGGAAACTCAAAAGCATTGTAGGTAAAGACTTTTTTAAAGATATAATTATAGAGTGCTCTAACATATTAGAGGATTCTTTGAGACTTGAAGACAGAAAATATATTCTTAATGAGGAAAGTACCTTTGCCTTCATACTTATTTCCGATGAAAATGGATGTGAAATAGTAAAAAAAAGGTTTAAGGAAAATATAGAAAAAATAAACTTAGATAAGAATAATCTATTTAAAGGTCTAAAATTGGAAATACAAGTAGGCTATTATAGTTACAATAACGATATTAAGGATGCCATGGATTTTGTATCTAAGGCAGAGAAGGAAATATATTATGATGTTTAAGATAAGAAAAATTCAAATATTGATATTATTAATTTTAATATCAATATTTATGTTTTATGGAGAAAGGGTAAAAGCGGAAGAGAATAAAACTTTAATTATATATGATTCTTATAAAGAATTTGGAGCAGAAGAAAATAAATTAAATTCATTAGTTCAGGTAATTTTAAGCACTGGAAATGGAGTAGATATAGTAAATATAGATTCCTATTCTAAAGAATCAATTGATAAATATGGAGTTTTATTCGTATTATATAATAATTCTTCTGAGTTACCTGAGGGATTTATTCAAAATTTATTGAAGTTTAAAGGTAAAATAGTGTGGGTAGGGAAAAACTTTAACCCTCTTTTAGAAAATCAACAAAATATTACGTATATGCCTAATTTTTCTTCAAAGAATGCAAGTTATAACATTTTAAGTAAAGAGGTTTATAAACTTATTAATGACAAGGAATGGGATAAACCAAAGACATATTTATTAATTGATGAAGTATATCCATTTATAGATCTTCAAAACTTTGTTAAAAAGATAGATTTCTTATATGATCAAGGTATTTCTTTTATATGCAGCGTAATGCCGGTTTATGAAAATCAGAATTTTGATGCTATGAAACGTTTTTGTGAGGTATTAAGATATGCACAAGATAAAGGAGGAAAAATAATATTACATTCTTCAGTTATGAAGGGTAATAATATACCAGGAAAAGATGTCCAAGATAAGATGAGTTTAGCACAACAAATTTATATAAAATATGGTGTTTACCCTTTAAACATTGATATACCAGAAAGTTTTTTGTATAAGGAAGATTATAAGGATTTAATTCATTGCAGCAATAATGTTTTTATTGAAAAAGATAACAATATAGGAATTATTGACTTTAAAAAATATTCTATAGCTGGATTTGATAAAGTAATTGATAAAATACATATTAATGACAATTATAGTTATGAACCATCACAGATTGCTTATGATACTGCTTTTAGTTTTAATTCAGATTTAGACCTAAACAGTTTTAAAGCGGGAATAAAACACATTATGAATAAGGGAGTTTACTTTAATGATATAGATTATTTAAATACCATCATAAACCTTGGAGGAATTGAGCTAAAAAGCGAAAATTCTAATATATTATTAAATAATAAATTGGTAAATGAACAAAATAGTAGTTCAGAAACTTCGGTACAGGATAATAAAAGTAAAACAGAAACTATTGATATAGGTAATGTAAATAATCGTATAACAAAAATAACAATTGGGATATGCGCTGTTTTTTTTATAATTATTTTAATAAGTAAAAGATTAGAAATAAGAAAATTTTTTAAATAGAGAGGTTAGCATTAATTATGAATATATTTGACTTTTTACTTTTATATTCCTTGATTATTATATGGATAACGATATTTCTTAATGTGATACTGGTAATAGGAGGATACATTTATTACCTTAAAACTTTAAAAGTTAAAATGAAAAATGATTTAAAGGAATATCCTTTTGTTTCAATTATGGTTCCAGCGCACAATGAAGGTGTAGTAATAGAAAAAACTGTAAAATCATTACTGGAGTTAGAATATCCTGAAGATAAATATGAAATTATAATTATAAATGACAATTCTAGTGACAACTCCTCAGAAATATTAAGTAAAATACAAAAGAAAAATTCTCACAGAAATTTGATAGTAGTAAATACAGATAATGTTACTGGAGGAAAAGGTAAATCTAATGCCTTAAATATTGGATTTAGCAAAAGCAAAGGGGAATTTCTAGTAATTTATGATGCTGATAATACTCCAGAAAAAACCGCTTTGATATATTTGATCCAAACTATTTTAAAGGATAAAAAATTAGGAGCAGTAATAGGCAAATTTCGATGTAGAAATAAAAAAAAGAATCTTCTTACTAAATTTATAAACATTGAGACTCTAACATTTCAATGGATGGCTCAAGCTGGTAGATGGCAACTATTAAATGTTTGTACTATACCTGGAACTAACTTTGTTATAAGGAGAAGCTTAATTGAGAAAATGGGAGGCTGGGATTCTAAGGCAATAACAGAAGATACAGAGATAAGTTTCAGATTATATAGAATGGGTTATAAAATAAAATTTATGCCACTAGCAGTAACCTGGGAACAAGAACCTCAGACTTTAAAAGTATGGTTTAAACAGAGAGGCAGATGGGCAAAGGGAAATATCTACGTAGTTGCTAAAAACTTTAAATATCTTTTTACTAAAGAAGGTGGAGCAAGTAGATTTGATGTGTTATATTATGTTTTGATATATTTCTTTTTTTTATCAGCAGTAATATTTTCAGACATGCTATTTATATTAGGATTAGCTCAAGCTATAGAACTTAATATAGGAGGATATAGCCTTATATTATGGTTTATGGCTTATAGTGTATTTTGTTTATCCATTTTCGTTGCTATATCTACAGAAAAAGAAGAATTAAATTTTAACAATTTTTTAGTAGTATTATTAATGTATTTCACTTATTGTAAGCTTTGGAGCATAGTAGTAGCTTTAGGTTTTTACAATTTTGTTAAAGATATCATTTTTAAAAGAGAGGTAAAATGGTATAAGACAGAAAGATATTAAGGAGGAAGAGCATGCAGAGACATAAGCATTCAAGATATGCATTAATTATTTTGATAATATTTTCTATAAACGCTGTATTTAGCTGTTTAACAGTAAATGCTGCCTCTGATAGTATAAGATATAAGAGCTTTGATTTAGAAAGTGATGTTAACTTTAAAGGAGTATTTTCATCTCATTCTTTATATTTTGATATAGACAAATATTCAGTTGTCAAATCTTTAGAAACGAATGTAGTTTTTAACATAAGTCAATTAATTACTGATAAACAAAACGCAACAATTACATTTTCAGTAAATGGAACTTCTTTTTATTCTTCTAAAATATTTTACAAAGATACAGAAGAATTACAAAATATTAAAGTGCCTATACCAACAACATTAATTAAAGAAGGAATGAATGAATTTAAAATAGAGACCTATTGCAGAATATCAGATGAGCCTTGCACAGATGATGTTAACAATGGAAATTGGATAACGTTAAAAGGAACTTCAAGCATATTAATGGGATTTACAGATAAAGAGAGTACAAATAATATATCTGAATTTACTTATCCTTTTATTAAAGTTAACGAAGGAAATCAATATAATGCAGTAATAGCTATCCCGGATAATTATACACAAGAGGAATTCACTGCTGCTCTTATGCTTCAGGCTTATTTAGGAAAAGTAAATAAAAGTAGAGATTATAATGGAATAATTGTGAAATACTCTTCCATACCAAGTGATAAAGATATTATATATATAGGTAGATTTAGTAATTTACCTGATAAAATTAAACCTTTATATAATAGACTCACACAAGAAAATTATAATGAATATGCTATAATAAGGAAATCAAACTCTCCTTTTAATGAGAGTAATAAATTGATGTCAATAGTAAGTGAAAATGGAAATATGCTGATAAAATCTATAAAATTATTAATGAGTAAAAATTTAGTTAGCCAAATAAATGTAGATACCTTTAAAGTAGATGCGAATATGAAAGTAGAAAATGAATTATCAGAAGAAAATTCAAATCTTACTTTTAAGGATTTGGGATTGCAAGAAATGCAGCTAAAGGGACCTTTTAGACAAAGTGGATCATTGAGTTATAGCCTTCCAAGAAATAGAGTTTTATCTAATGGAGCTAAAATAAAGCTTTTTATAAGATATTCACAAAATTTAGATTTTAATCGTTCTTTATTAACTGTATATATAAATGGAACCCCTATAGGCAGCAAAAAATTGAATAAAGGCCAAGCTAATGGAGATCAATTAGAATTACCTATACCTACCGATATTAAAATGTCAAATTATATAGATATAAAAATCACTTTTGATCTGGAACAGCTAAATTCAACTTGTGAGTTTAGACAGGAAGAAACGCCTTGGGCACTTGTAACTGGAGATTCTTATGTATATATGCCTAATAATAAACTTAATTTTTATAAATTTGATAACTACCCTCAACCTTTTATCTCAGAAAGAGAGTTTAATAATGTAGCACTTGTAGTTCCAGAAAATCTATCTGAAAATGAAATTGAAGGAATAAGTAAAGTTTTTTCATACATGGGTAAAGATGTAGATTATAATAGTGGAATTTTAGATGTAGTAGAAGAAAAAAATTTTTCAGATAAATACAATAACATGAACCTAATACTATATGGTACTCCACAGCAAAATAAAGTTATTAAAGATTTAAATCCTAAGCTATGGTTCAAATATAACAATAATTATAATTCTTTTACAGGAAATGAAAAATTATATTTAACTGAGCCTTATGCTTCAAATATATCAATTTTTCAATTTGACGTATCACCTTACAATAAAGATAGAGCTATTTTGGTATTGACATCACCAAAGGAAGATCTGCTTTTGAAGTCACTAGTATTTTTATCTTCAACAAAGCAGATATCAAAACTTTCGGGAGATTCTGCATTAATAGATAACTTCGGTAATATAGAGACCTTTCAGTTTAAAAAAGATACAACTAAATCTATATATGAAAAATTTAAATCTATACAAACTAATGGTAAAATGTTTATCGGATTTGCAGGAATGTTATTAATATTTAATATAATAGCAATAGTATTATACCGTTATAAATATAAAAAATTTAAATAAAGTGAATTAAATTTATTTTATAAGCTATATTTTTGCAGCTAATCATTAGCACCAATATATGATTCAAAAAAGCAAAGTAGAATAATAAATATTGAAGAAAGAAGAATCTTTATGATAGATCTAAGTATTGTAATACCTTCTTATAATGAAGAAGGTAATATTGAACCTCTATACAATAGATTAAATAATATTCTACCATCCATTACTAATAAATATGAAATTATATTTGTTAATGACGGAAGTAAAGATGGTACAATAAATAAAATAGAAACCTTATATACTAAAGATTCTCGAGTAAAACTTATTGATCTCTCAAGAAATTTTGGACATGAAATGGCAACTACAGCAGGACTAAATTATGCAAGAGGAAATGCTGTAGTAATTATGGATGCAGATTTGCAGGATCCTCCTGAGCTTATCAAAGATATGTATTGCAAATACCTAAAAGGATATGATTTAGTATATGCTAAGAGAAGAAAGAGACAAAAAGAAACTTTTATAAAAAAAGCTACTTCCAAACTATTTTACAGATTTTTAAAACATTTTAGTGATATTGAAATTCCTCTTGACACTGGGGATTATAGACTTATGAGCAGAAATATCGTAAATGAATTTAATAAGTTTAAAGAACATAATAGATTTTTTAGAGGATTAACTCATTGGATTGGATTTAAGGTTACTTATGTTGAATTTGATAGATTACCTAGGAATACTGGAGAAACAAATTATAATTTTCCAAAGCTAATAAAATTGGCTATAGATGCTGTAATATCTTTTTCATATAAGCCACTAAAAATATTTAATATAATTGGATTATCTATAGCTCTGTTTAGTTTTTTCAGTATAATTTATTGGATTATATTTAAAGTAACAACCGGAAAACCAGTTGAAGGCTGGACTTCATTAATTATAATAATATTGTTTTGTTCTGGTATTATTATGATGCAGATAAGTATTATTGGTGAATATGTAGCAAGAACATACGAAGAGGTTAAAAACAGACCTTTATTTATTATAAACAAAACTGTAGGAATAAGTGAAAATTATAAGATAAAAGAAAAGGAAGCTGAAAATGTTAGCAAAAAAATTTAAGTGTAAATCTAATTTGAAAATTATGGTTTTATATAGCATTTTTGGTGTGCTAACTACATTAATAAATATAGCAACTTATAAAATATTAATAGATAGAAATATTTATTATATAATAAGTAATTTTATTGCTTTTATAGTGTCTGTTATATTTGCATATATAACTAATAAAAAATGGGTCTTTTGTAGTACAGCTAATACAAGCATTCAAATATTAGAAGAATTTATAAAATTTATAGTAACAAGAATAACTACTTTTTTATTTGATTTTTTTGGAATCATATGTTTGATAGAACTGTTTGATTTTAATAAGTTTTATAGCAAAGTATTTGTTAGTATTGTGGTAATTATATTAAATTATTTATTTAGTAAAAAAATTGTATTTAGTACTATGGATGGAAAATAATTTTGTTCATTTTTTACAACTATTTATATTCATATAAATTAGCTTTAGTGCTTTTTATTTTAAATTCTGATAATATTTGGATTTGATATTTTGTTTTTTTGATAATATAATTATATAGTGATAATGCAATGTAGTTATACTAATACTATTTATCAAGTGATTCTTAGTTTCAGATGGAGCTTACTTATAAGAATGACTTTCTCCAGCTGAACCTTATTAACAGTATTCTTAGTGTCTTTAGCACTTAAAATAAGTTATACTTTAGGAGAAGAACTTATCCAGACCTCGCTTTCACAGAGTGCGATATTAGCAATGGTAGGCATGGGATAAAAACTTTATTTCCTAATAAAAGACTAGATAAATCGGAGGAAATTTATGCTATCTAAAAAAAGTATTGTTATACTATTAATTTCTACAGCACTAATATTTTCAAAAACTACTGTAATCAATGCCGAGTCTCA
>DAIMMR010000556.1:0-2293 GCA_036720575.1 Clostridium sp. | reverse complement strand
TACTTTATATAAAGTATTTCCTTCACTATCTTTTGTAACATTTCCACTAGAATCAGTTTGAGGTGTTATACTAGTTATATAGGAAAATGTAGCTACGTTTGTATCATCCGGATTATCAACTTGAACTATATTAAGAGGCTTACCATTTAGTAACGGTGCAGACCCATTGTGTGCCTCAACTGAAGCGCTATTTGAAGTAGTCACATCAATTCCATCGTAGTCTTTATCCGTAATGTTTATTCCAAATTCACTGCTGAGTTGGTCTAAAAGTAAATCTCTACTGTCTAAAAGATCATTTGGATTTTGTCCTGACGTTTTTGTATCTTTTATCTGCTGATTTAAATTAGATATCTTTCCCAATATAGTGTTTACATTTACCACCACATTTTTTATTTCTGTATTAGTATTGGTTTTGATATCTGAAATTTGTGAATAAGTGTGGTTTAATTCATTAGTAAGTTGATAGGCCTGCTCTTTCACTGTACTTACGTTTTGAGATGATGTAGACAGTGACTGCCAGGAACTAAAAAACTTCTGTATAAGTGAGGATATTCCACTGGCTGTTGACCCAGTATCTGTTCCCAGTACATTTTCTACCTGACTCAAATATTTATCACGAGCTTTATACTGTCCACTAGCCCCATTTTCTACCCTTATTTGATAGTCCAAAAAACTATCCCTTATTCTCTCAATGGAGTCTATAGTTACTCCTGTACCAAGCTGTCCTGCACCAGATGCACTGTCCATACTTGGCAGAGTATAGGGCGTTGTAGTTACCATATCTGCCCTCTGCCTTGAATATCCATCTGTATTGGCATTTGCTATATTATGGGATGTTACGTTTATGGCAGTTTGCTGGGTAAAAAGCCCGTTTTTTGCCGTATTAAATATTGAAAATAACCCAGGCATTTAATTCAACTCCTTATTTTTATTTATCTGCTTCTTCCAAAAGCATTATAGGTTTTTGCTTGTTTATTTGGGTTCAGTGCCCTCAGCATTTGATTTGCAAAACCAAGCCACTGTTTTACAAGGGCTTCATTTGTATCTTTTTGAAATTTCATCTTTTCAAGCAAGTTAACTATATCTAAATATACTTTTTCTAAATTTTTATCTCCTGATTCTCTTATAATCTCCCTCATAGGCCTGTCTCCAGTTACCTTTCTTCTTTGGACTTCGAGCCTTGCTACATTTTTACTTCTTTCTTCTATGACTTTCACTATTTTATCTAGTAAAAACACCTGTCTTTCCACAAGATATTTATTTTGTTCAATTAAAGCTTCATAAAGTGATTTAAGCATTTCATATTCTTCTAACATAATCTCAGACAGCTGCAGTTCCAACTACATCACCTCCCGGGTATATGAAAATACTATATCTTACCCTTTATATTATCTATAATTTTTTGTGCCACAAGCTTAGAATCTACTTTATAAGTTCCATTTGCTACAGACTTTTTTATGCTTTCTACTCTCTCTTTAGAATTTACAAATTTATCATCCAGAGAATAAGGACTGAGACTCTTTCCTATAGATGATATGTGAATGGAATCCTTACTGTTTGATTCACTCTTTAAACTTTTCTCTACATTATTTCTATTATAAAAGCTCACCAGCTTACTGGAATTGATTCCATTTATTTTCATAAAAATACACCCCTAACCATAACTACTTCAAATATCATTTTTCTTTACTAGTAACATTATCGGGTACATATATTTAATATTTATACTTTGAATTGAAGATAAATTGCTTATTTTAAATAAAAAGTCCCTATATGTTTCCACTTTAATACACAAATAAATTTTATTATATTATAAATTAAAATAAGATGTGTATAGCTTTCACGATACACATCTTATTTTAAAATTTGTTGCACTAATCTTACTTTCCTAAAGATCTAATTTTTTCCTCATTATTTACAATTCCCGTTATCCTAACTCCAAAGTTTTCATCTATTACTACTACTTCTCCATAAGCTATTTTCTTACCATTTACCAGTATCTCCACAGGTTCCTCTGCCAATTTATCCAATTCTACAAGAGAACCCGTTCCTAAATTCAATATATCTTTAATATTCTTTTTTGTTCTTCCAAGTACTACTGATATTTCAAGAGGTACATCCAGTATAAGATCTATATTCTTAGGAACAACTTCTGTATCTTGCGATCCACCAAGGGGCTGAAAAGATGCCCGACTGACTTCTACAGGCTGTCTATTTACATTTGTTTCTATAGGTTTCTCGTACACCGGTGCCCTTTGCTCCATTTGAGGCTGAGCTGCTGCTGGCTGAGGCT
>DAIMMR010000049.1:0-16152 GCA_036720575.1 Clostridium sp. | reverse complement strand
ATTCATCTTTTAAACAATTATAGAGCTAAAGGACTCATAGTTGGTTTTAACTATAGGTTTGGGTATAAGAACTTGGGAGATGTAAGCTTACTCAAAAAAATGAGCAAGGCACATAAGTTTTCTTTAAATGTTGTAGATTCAGTAAAATATAAAGGGCAGGTAGTTAGCAGTTCAATAATAAGAACTATTATATCCGATGAAGGGGATATAAAAAAAGCGAATAAGCTTTTAACAAGACCTTTTATGCTGCAGGGCGAGGTAATACACGGTAAACAACTTGGAAGAAAATTAGGATTTCCAACTGTAAACCTTGACTATGACAAGACATTTGTTATACCTAAAGGTGGTGTATATTACACTATAGTTGAATGTAATAGTGATTTGTTTAAAGGTATAACAAATGTAGGTTATAATCCGACTACCTGTGACAATAAGTTGAGCATTGAAACACATATACTTAATTTTAATGAAAATATGTATGATAAGAATATAAAGATATATTTTATTGAGAGAATTAGAGATGAATCAAAATTTGGCAGTTTAACAGAACTGGCAGATCAATTAAAAAAAGATAAGATGTATGCAAGTAAGAAAAGAATAGAAATTAATTTAAAAAATTAATTTACAATAACGACTTTATTTGCTATAATTACAATCGTGATCCGTATGCTAAGAATTCCGAATTGCCGACGACATTCTTGGAATATAGGGGATTAACAATTGGAGGTGTAACAAAATGGAAAAGGCAGTTAAAGAAGAAATAATGAAGAAATATGCAAGACATGAAGGAGATACAGGCTCACCAGAAGTTCAGATAGCATTACTTACCGAGAGAATTAATCATTTAAATGATCATTTAAAGATCCATAAGAAAGATCATCACTCAAGAAGAGGTCTTTTAATGATGGTTGGTAAGAGAAGAGGTCTTCTTAACTATTTAATTAAGCAAGATATTGAAAGATACCGTGCTATTATTAAAGCATTGAATTTAAGAAAATAATCTTTAGAGCGGCTGTAACCGCTCTATTATTTTAACAAAATTGTAACCTATTGAGAGGAGGTATGTTTTTTATGAGTGAAATTATTCAAACTACTATTGCTGGAAGAACTTTGAAAGTTGATTATGGTAAAATAGGTAGACTTTCTAATTGTGCTTTTTTTATAAGTTATGGTGATACGGTAGTTTTAATCAATGCTAATGCTTCAGATAAACCTAGAGAAGGAGTGGACTTTTTTCCTTTAAGTATAGAATATGAGGAAAGGTTGTATTCTGTTGGAAAAATACCTGGAGGTTTTATAAAGAGGGAAGGAAAGCCTTCTGAAAAGGCTATATTACACGCAAGAGCAATAGATAGACCTCTTAGACCATTGTTCCCAAAAGGATATAGGAATGATGTTCAAGTCGTTTGTACGGTGGTGTCTGTAGATCAAGATAATGCACCAGATATATTAGCTATAAATGGCGCATCACTGGCTCTTTGTATGTCAAGCATTCCTTTTACTACTCCAGTAGGAGCAGTATCTGTAGGACTTGTAGATGGTAAATTTGTAATAAATCCTGGCTTAGAGGAAAGAAGTAAAAGCAGTTTAAATCTTACAGTATGTGCTACGGATGAAAGAGTTATGATGGTAGAGGCTGGTGGAGATGAAATACCAGAAGATACCATGTATGATGCTATAATGTTTGGATTTGAAGAATGTAAGAAGATAGTTGCGTTTCAAAAAGAGACTATGAATAAATATGGAAAACAAAAGGAAGAACCAGAACTCTATAAAGTAGAGGAATCCATAGAAGAAGAAGTTAGAAAATTTGCATTTCAAAAAATAAAGGATGCCATGTACATAATGGATAGAGACGAGAGAAATGAAGCTTTAGAAGATGTGGATAAAGAATTAAATGAGCAATTTTCAGAGAAGTATCCAGACAATGGACCAGATATAGCAGATGTAGTATATAAGATTAAGAAAGAAATAGTAAGAAATATGATGTTAAACGAACACAGGAGAGTTGATGGAAGGGCTTTTGATGAAATAAGGCCAATAAGTTGTGAAGTTGGTATCCTTCCAAGAACTCATGGAACTGGATTGTTTACAAGAGGATTGACTCAGGTAATGACAGTTGCAACCCTTGGTTCTTTAGGTGATGTACAAATACTTGATGGAGTAGGTTCTGAAGAATCAAAGAGATATATACATCATTATAATTTTCCATCTTACAGTACGGGTGAGACCAGACCTTTAAGAGGACCTGGAAGAAGGGAAATAGGACACGGTGCGTTAGCTGAGAAAGCCTTAAAACCACTTATACCAAGTGAGGATGAATTTCCATATACAATAAGACTTGTATCAGAGGTATTGAGTTCCAATGGATCTACCTCCCAGGCAAGTATATGCGGAAGTACATTAGCACTTTTAGATGCAGGAGTTCCTATAAAGAGACCAGCAGCCGGAATAGCCATGGGACTTATAACTAGTGAAGATTTGTCTAAGGAAGAAATAGTTACTGATATACAGGGAATTGAGGATTTCTTTGGAGACATGGATTTTAAAGTTGGTGGAACAGAAAAAGGGATTACTGCCATTCAATTTGATACAAAGATTCATGGATTATCTGAAAAGTGTATAAGAGAAACTCTCAACAGAGCAAGGACAGCTAGGTTGTTTATATTAGATAAAATTAACAAGTGCATTCCAGAAGCTAGGAAAGAATTATCAGAGTATGCCCCAAAGACATATACAATGTCCATATCTCCAGATAAAATAAGAGATGTAATAGGAGCTGGCGGAAAAGTTATCAACAAGATAATAGCAGAAACTGGTGTAAAGATAGACATAAAGGAAGATGGAAAAATATTTGTAATGTCAGAGGATAGTAGTAATGCTAAGAAAGCATTGAAGATTATAGAGAACCTTACTAGAGAAGTAAAAGCAGGAGAAATATACTTAGGTAAAGTTACTAAAACAACTAATTTTGGTGCCTTTGTAGAAATACTTCCAGGAAAAGAAGGATTAGTACACATATCAAAATTAGATTTTACAAGAGTTAACAAGGTAGAAGATATAGTTTCAGTAGGAGATAAGATATTGGTAAAGGTAACTGATATAGATAATCAGGGTAGAATAAATCTATCCAGAAAAGATGCAATAAAGGATTCTGAAGAAAATAACTTAAAGCAAAATAATTCTAAAGAAGATAACTTAAAGCAAAATAAGTAATAAATAGAAGGGCTTATATGCCTTTTTATTTTTTAAAGATGAAAGGGGTGAAAACTCTTGCAGTATAGTGTGTAGGGCTAATATCACTATAGGGCAGTAAAAGCCAATGTATAATCTGTTTCAATTGGATAATGGACTTAAGGTAATTGTAGAGAATATAGATTATGTAAATTCTATAAGTGTAGGTCTATGGGTAAAGAATGGATCTAGAAATGAAAATGAAGGAAATAATGGTATTTCTCATTTTATAGAACATATGTTTTTTAAAGGAACATCAAATAGAACATCTCTTGAAATAGCTGAATGCATAGAAGATGTAGGAGGACAGATAAATGCTTTTACAGGTAAGGAAGCTACATGCTTTTATGTAAAAGCATTGAATTCACATTTCGAACTGGCAATAGAGGTTATATCTGATATGTTATTTAACAGCAAATTTTCCCCTGAAGATATAGAAAAGGAAAAAGGAGTTATAATTGAAGAGATAAATATGAATGATGATTCTCCAGAAGATGTACTGTCGGACCTCCATAGCAAAGCTATGTGGGGAGATGATTCAATATCATTACCAATACTGGGAAATGCTGATACTGTAAAATCTTTTACAAGAGAAGAATTGCTAGAATATATAAGATCTCATTATACACCTGAAAATTCTGTAGTGTCTATAGCAGGCAAAATTGACATGAATACAGTTGAAAAATTGATGGAAAAGTATTTTGGAAAATGGAGTTTCAATGGAAAGAGCCTAATAAATTATTCTAGACCCCAATTTTTAAAAAATCATCTTTTTAAAAGAAAAAGTATAGAACAGTTACACATAAGTCTTGGTGTACCTGGAGTTGAAAGCGGCAATGATGATATTTATGCACTTTTGCTTTTAAACAATGTATATGGGGGAGGGACTTCTTCCATACTATTTCAAAAAATAAGAGAGGAAATGGGAATTTGTTATTCAATTTATTCTTATCCAGCTTCCTTTAATAACATAGGAGTAGTTAATATTTATACTGGATTAAATGTGAAATATTCTTATGATGTAATATGCAGGATAAAAGATGAACTGCAAAAATTTGTAAAAGAAGGCGTAGACTCTAACAGATTGAAAAAAGCAAAGGAACAACTAAAAGGAAATTACGTACTAGGGCTTGAAAGTATGAGTAGTAAAATGTTTAGTAATGGGAAATCAGTCTTGTTTTTAAATAAGTTGAGTACTCCCTCGGATATAATAGACAAAATAAATAAAATAGATCAAGACACTATTAAAAGGGTTATGAAAAATACTTTTTGTAAGGGAATAGTAAATTCTGCTTTTGTAGGAGAAAAAGTAGATATATATCTTATGGAAAATTTATTAGAGAAAGATACAGATTTATTTCCAAAATCAGAACACACTTTATTGTAAAGCATTTAATTATTAAAAAATTAGTTGGTAATAAAGAGAAAATATCCCTCATAATATTTAATATACAATTGAATGGGGGGATGTAATATGGATGAAAATATAAAGTTTTATAGTGAAATGGAAAGATATGAGATTATAAATGTAAATGATGGAAATAAATACAATTGTCTGGGAAATAATGATATAATAGTGGATTCTTCTGGAAACTTAAAAATACTTATTTTAAGTGAAAACAAATCAAAATTTTCAATTTTTAGTAAAAGTGAATTTATAGAAGTTCCTTGGGAATACGTAAAAAAAATAGGGGCTAAGACTATTATAATAGATGTAGAAGAAAAATCTTTAAAAAGGGTTCATTAAAATAAATATGATTTTAATATAAAAGATCAACTTATGAGCTTCACTCAGAAAGGTATATGAATCTCCTAAAATGCATAAGATAAACAGAGTTCAAGGAGGAGATTAAAATGCCAGAAGATGAAACTAAGAATAGAAAATTGGAAAATATTAAAGAACTAGGGTCTGTAAATGTAGCTGAAGGAAGAGATAATATTCAGATACTTCCAATAATAGGTCAAATAGAAGGTCATGTAAATCTTTCATCTGAAACTAAAACCACTAAATATGAACATGTGATACCAAATTTAATAGAAATTGAAAATGATAAAAGAGTAGAAGGATTGCTTGTAGTTTTAAATACTGTAGGAGGAGATGTAGAAGCGGGTCTTGCTATAGCAGAGATGATAAGAAGCTTAAGTAAACCGACGGTATCTCTTGTTATAGGAGGAGGACATTCTATAGGTGTGCCACTTGCTACAGCCTCTGATTATTCCTTTATATCTCCTAGTGCAACCATGATTATACATCCAATAAGAATGAGTGGTATGGTTATTGGAGTACCTCAGACTTTTGAATATTTTAATAAAATGCAGGAAAGAATAAATGAATTTATAGTTCGAACATCTAAAATAACTGGAGAAAAGTTAACTGAGTTGATGCTTCAGACAGATGAACTTCTAAATGATATGGGTACTATATTGATTGGAAAACAGGCAGTGGAGCAAGGCTTAATTGATGAAGTGGGTGGAATAAGTCAGGCTATTAACAAACTAAATGAAATGATGGCAAAATAAATTTACTTTTATTAAATTAGCCATAGGATTTATCCTATGGTAATTTATGTTTTAATATAAATATTTAAAGTCTTATCTATTAAAAACATTAAAGGAAAAAGGAAATCTATGTAGAATATTTAATTTAGAAATATCTATTTTTAAATTAAAGTTTGTCTGTAATTTACTGGAGGCGATATAGATATGGCTAAAAGCAGAAAAAAACAAACCCATGTACTAGATAAAGAAATAAAGGGCATATTGCTGTTTACAGTAGGCGTGCTTATGATAATAAGTGTGTTTTCACCGTCTTCCTCTGGTATAGTTGGTAGATTCATAAAAAAAATTTTAATAGCGGTATTTGGGATAGGATCTTATGTATTACCATTCTTTATAATATTTATAGGATGCTGCCATATAGCAAAGAAAAATAAGATAAATTTCAACAAAAAATTTTATGGAATTTTACTCTTTATTATAAATACATTGTTATTCATACAACTTATAGTTATGTCTGACTATTATGTAGAACATAATTTGATTTCAAGTATAGAACGATTGTATCAATCAAATACTGTACTTCATGGTGGAATAATAAGTTTCCTAATAGATGTTCCGCTTTTCAAATTGTTTGGAAAAACAGGCTGCTATGTTATATTCATATCAATTTACATAATATCTTTTATAATAATGAGTAAGGTTACTATATATGATATATTACATAATATAAAGGATTTTTTCTTTGAAAAAAATACAAACAAGAATACTAAGATAGAAGATAAAATTTTAAATCAAGGTAAAATTGAAAATGAAGAAGTAAACAAAGATGATTTCATTAAAAATATAAACAATAGAATAAAGATATTAGATTTTATGAAGTCATCAGATATAAAGGATAATTATAGATCAGAAAAGCCTAAGGAAAATAGTGAAAATTTAACGTATCCTGCTGAACTTGAAAATGATACTTACAAAAAAAATTGTGAATTAATAAATGAAGAACTTGAAAAAAATATGATAGAAAGTGAAAAAAACTTAGTTTCAGTATATAATTTTCCACCAGTGGATTTACTAAAGCAGAATATACAATCAAAGTTAAACAAGCATGATAAAAAAGAATTAATAAGCAGTGCTAATAAGCTGGAAGAAACTCTTGCAAATTTTGGGGTAGATGCAAAAGTGCTTCAAGTAAGCAAGGGGCCTTCCGTAACTAGATTTGAACTTCAGCCAAGTCCTGGAGTTAAGGTAAGTAAAATTGTAAATCTATCGGATGACATAGCCCTTGGACTTGCGGCTTCAGGAGTAAGAATAGAAGCTCCCATACCAGGAAAATCTGCCATAGGTATAGAAGTGCCAAATAAAGATTTGACACCAGTTTATTTAAGGGAAGTTGTAGAATCAGAGGAATTTATAAATTCAAAGTGTAAACTGGCGTATTGTCTTGGAAAAGACATAGGAGGAAATTGTATAGTATCAGATCTTACTAAAATGCCACATATGCTTATTGCAGGTGCAACGGGGTCAGGTAAAAGTGTGTGCATAAATGCTCTTATAATAAGTTTGATTTATAAATATTCTCCTGATGATGTTAAACTTCTGATGGTAGATCCTAAAGTGGTAGAATTAAATGTATATAATGGTATCCCACATCTTCTTATACCCGTAGTTGTGGACCCTAAAAAGGCATCAGGTGCGTTAAATTGGGCTGTACAAGAAATGACAAGGAGATATAAGCTATTTGCAGAAAATAATGTAAGAAATATAGAGGGATATAATCAATTGTTTCAAGAAGGAAAAACAGATAGTAAGCTCCCTTTTGTAGTTATAATAATTGATGAACTTTCTGATTTGATGATGGTATGTCCAAATGAAATTGAAGATTATATAGGACGTCTCGCCCAAATGGCAAGGGCAGCTGGAATGCATTTGGTTATAGCTACTCAGAGACCTTCTGTAGATGTAATTACTGGAGTAATTAAAGCAAATATACCTTCAAGAATATCTTTTGCAGTATCCAGTCAAATTGATTCTAGAACCATACTGGATAGTGCTGGAGCTGAGAAATTACTTGGAAAAGGAGATATGTTATTTTATCCTGTAGGTGAAGCAAAACCTATAAGAATACAGGGAGCCTTTATATCCGAAGGTGAAGTTGAAAAGGTAGTAAATTATATAAAAGATGAACAAGGTGGACCTAATTATGAGAATAAAATAATCGAGCAAATAGATACAAATTTGGTGAAAACTAGTAGTGATAGCGATGAACTTTTAGATGAGGCAATTAGAGTTGTAGTAGATGCAGGACAAGCATCTACATCTTTACTTCAAAGAAGGCTTAGAATAGGATATAATAGAGCGGCTAGAATAATAGAAGAGATGGAAGATAGGGAGATAATATCAAAAAAGGATGGAACAAAGCCAAGACAAATTTTAATTGATAGAAATCATTATGAAAATATGTAAATTAATGCAATGGTAGTATTTTACGTAAGATTAAAAATAACTAAGTAGGAGGAAGTTTGGTGGATAAACTAAGAGTTGGACTAATAAGTTTAGGCTGTGACAAAAATAGATTGGATTCTGAAGTAATGTTAAGTAATTTAAACCAAGAATACAGTTTAGTTAACGATCTTAAATTAGCGGATGTAATAATTATAAATACATGTGGATTTATAGAATCAGCTAAGCAGGAATCCATAGATACAATACTTGAAATGTCACAGTATAAAGAAAAATTTAATTGCAAATTAATTGTGGCAACAGGATGCCTGGCTCAGAGGTATGGTAAGGAACTTATGAAGTTATTGCCAGAAGTAGATATAATGCTTGGAGTAAATGATTATGATAAGTTAAATGAAACTATAAAGAAATGTATTGAAACTGACAACAGAAGGATTTATAATTGTGATTACAGTGATTCTAATATAAACGAAGGAAAAAGAATACTTACTACGTCAACACACACTGCTTATTTGAGAATTGCAGAAGGATGTGACAATCATTGTACCTATTGTATAATTCCTAAAATTAGGGGAAAGTATAGAAGTAGAACCATTGAAAACATAATAAATGAATGTAATGATTTAGCTAATCAAGGTGTTAAGGAGATAATACTTATTGCACAGGATACTACAAGATATGGAATAGACATGTATGGTAAAAAAATGCTTCCTGAACTCATTCAAAAAATATCTAAAATTAATAAAATAGAGTGGATAAGGCTTTTATATTGTTATCCTGAGGAATTAACGGATGAAATTATAAATGAAATTTCAATGAATGATAAAGTATGTAAGTATATAGATATACCTATTCAACATATAAGTGATTCTATATTGAAGCTTATGGGAAGAAGAGGAAGAAAATTAGACATAATAGAAAATATAAATAAGCTTAGAGCTAGAGCAAAGGGTATTGCAATTAGGACTACAATAATAGTTGGTTTTCCTGGAGAGACAGAAGAAAATTTTAAAGAACTAAAAGACTTTGTAAGTACTATGAAATTTGATAACTTAGGTGTATTTAAGTATTCCAGAGAGGAAGGAACTGCAGCTGCAGAAATGGAAGATCAGGTTCCTGAGGAGATTAAGTCTGCAAGGGAAGGAGAACTTATGGTACTTCAAAAGCAGGTAATGAGTTCCATAAATAAAAGTAAAATTGGAAGTACTTACAAAGTAATTGTAGAGGGAAAAAAGGGCGAACTGTGGTACGGAAGAAGTTATGAAATGGCTCCAGACATAGACGGAGTTATATATATAAAGTGTAAAAAAGCTTTAAAAATAGGTACTATGGTTAATGTAAAAATTACTCATAGCCTTGAATATGATTTGGTAGGAGTTGTATGAAATGAATCTAGCAAACAAGCTTACAATGCTTAGAATGATATTGATTCCGTTTTTTTTAATATTTATAACGGTAAAGGATATGCCTTATGGTAAACTTATTGCAATAGCTATTTTTATATTTGCATCTATTACAGATAAATTAGATGGATATATAGCTAGAAGCAGAAACCAGATAACAAATTTTGGAAAATTTATGGATCCCCTAGCGGATAAACTTTTGGTTACTACTGCACTTATATGTCTTGTAGAGTACCATATAATACCATCTTGGGTTGCGGTGATAATAGTAGCTAGAGAATTTGCAGTTACAGGACTGAGAACACTTGCAGCATCAGAAGGAATGGTAATAGCTGCAAGTCCTTGGGGAAAAGCTAAAACTGCAACACAAATAATTGCTATAATTCTTGCCCTTTTAAATTTAACTTATAATCATGTATCGCTAAGTTTACTTAGGGGATTTTTGAACCGCCCTCACAAAGTTTTAAATTTAGTTACAGATGTTTCTATGGGTATAGCTATAATAATGACTTTAATTTCAGGTATAGATTACTTTGTAAAAAATAAAAAAGTTATAAGGACAGACAAATAATTATCTGCAATTCGTAATTTACAATTTGCTAAAGAATAAATAACAGATAATGATAATTTTCCTCCTAACGTCAGAAAATATTAAAATTATAGATTTCCTGAGGTAGGAAGGAAGCCATCATTATTTGAACTTTGATATTTAGACTTTAAACTTTTTAAAAACGTTGCAGTATTGAATTCTTAAATTACTAATGGCACAGATAACTATAAGTATAGTTGATTAAAATGTTTTTAAGTGTTCATAATTAAAGCTGAATACAGAATTATGAAAAAAACTGTTGACTGTATAGTGTAGATAGTATATAATTTACATAGAACATGCGTTCGTATTAGAGAGGAAGTGAACTTCTTGGCAAATTTAAGTAATGAGAAATTACAGGCTATAGAATCAGCTATGGGACAGATAGAGAAACAATTTGGGAAAGGTGCCATAATGAAACTAGGAGAACATAGTGTATTAAATGTGGATGCCATTTCAACAGGTTGCCTTGACTTAGATATAGCATTAGGTATAGGTGGTGTTCCAAGAGGAAGGGTAATAGAAATATTTGGGCCTGAATCTTCAGGTAAGACTACGGTGGCACTTCATATAATTGCAGAAGCTCAGAAAAATGGAGGTGCTGCAGCTTTTATAGATGCAGAACATGCACTAGATCCTTCTTATGCTCAAAATTTAGGAGTAGATATAGATAATCTTATTGTATCCCAACCAGATACTGGAGAACAGGCTATGGAGATAACAGAAGCACTTGTAAGATCCAATGCCATAGATGTTTTAGTAGTGGATTCAGTAGCAGCACTTGTGCCAAAGGCTGAAATAGAGGGAGAAATGGGAGACTCACATGTGGGACTTCAAGCTAGGCTTATGTCTCAAGCTCTTAGAAAACTTACATCTGCTATAAATAAATCAAAGTGTGTAACAGTATTTATAAATCAATTAAGAGAAAAAGTGGGAGTTATGTTCGGCAATCCTGAGGTTACACCTGGTGGAAGAGCTTTAAAGTTTTATTCTTCAGTTAGAATGGATGTAAGAAGAATAGATTCTATAAAGCAAGGAGATACCATAGTCGGTAATAGAACAAGAGTAAAGGTTATTAAAAATAAAGTAGCTCCACCTTTTAAACAGGCAGAGTTTGACATAATGTATAATCAAGGTATTTCAAGAGAAGGAAATGTGTTGGATGTAGGTGTTAGAGAAGAACTGGTACAGAAAAGTGGTGCATGGTTTTCCTATAAAGAAACACGGCTTGGACAAGGCAGGGAAAATGCAAAACAATTTTTGAAAGAAAATAATGATATATTAGTTGAGATAGAAAGCAAGATAAGGGAAAAATATAAATTACCTACTTTAAAAAAGAATTATCTTGAAGACAAAGATAAAAATAACGTTGATAGTAAAACTGATTCCAAAAAAGAAAATTTAAAACATTCTGATAAATAGCTTATAAAGGGGAGTAAATTACTCCCCTTTATAAGGGAAAATAAGTGCCAAATTTTGTTTAAGAGAATAAAATGCATATAACTTGACAATAATTAAAATATAATATAAAATTAAGACAAATTCTGGTTTATCATGTATTTAGGAATTACCAATTGAATAAATATGACACCTTTTCTATGCTTGCATATTTAACTGAATTATAGATTTACATAATAAGAGCAAAGGAGGTGTTCATGTGAATTCCATAATAATATATGAGGTTATTGCTGGTATACTAATAGCAGTTGCCTTGATAGTTCAATTTAGTATGCTCAAAAAGAAAGCAACTGTTATAAAATCACAGGCTTTGGAAGAGTCTAATAGATTAAAGGAAGAGGCAAAAAAACAAGCTGAAACCCAAAAAAAAGAGGCTATACTAGAAGCTAAAGAGGAAATTCATAAATTAAGAAATGATTTTGACAAAGAGTCTAGAGATAGAAGAAATGAAAATCAAAGACTTGAAAGAAGGTTAATCCAGAGAGAAGAATTATTAGATAAGAAAAGTGATGCTCTTGAAAAGAGAGATAGTGGCCTAGATAAAAAACAGCAGGACATAGATAAATTACAGATAAGTGTAGAGGAATTATATAAGAAACAAAGAGAAAAACTAGAAAAGTTATCAGGACTAAGTTCTGAAGAGGCTAAGAATATTTTACTAGAACAAGTTAATAAGGAAATAAAACATGAATCTGCGATGATGATTAAAGAAATTGAAACAAAGGCCAAAGAAGAAGCTGATAAAAAAGCAAGAGAAATTATAACTTGTGCTATCCAGAGGTGTGCTGCTGATCATGTAGCAGAGACTACAGTACATGTTGTACCTTTACCTAATGACGAAATGAAGGGCAGAATAATAGGTAGGGAGGGTAGAAATATAAGAACTCTTGAAACATTAACTGGTGTAGATCTTATAATAGATGATACACCTGAAGCTGTAATATTGTCGAGCTTTGATCCTATAAGGAGAGAGGTTGCAAGAATAGCGCTGGAGAAACTTATAATTGATGGAAGGATACACCCAGCAAGAATCGAAGAAATGGTTCAAAAAGCTGAAAAAGAAGTTGAAAATAATATTAAAGAAGAAGGAGAACAGGCCACTTTTGAAACTGGCGTGCACGGCCTTCATATGGAATTAGTAAAATTATTAGGAAGATTGAAGTATAGAACCAGCTATGGTCAAAATGTTTTAAAACACTCTGTGGAAGTTGCCTATTTAGCTGGACTTATGGCATCAGAAATTGGCATAGATCCAACTATAGCTAAAAGAGCAGGATTGCTTCATGATATAGGTAAAGCAGTGGATCATGAAGTTGAAGGCCCTCATGCTGTTATAGGTTCAGAGGTTGCTAAAAAATACAAAGAATCACCAATAATTGTAAATGCTATTGCAGCTCATCATGGGGATGTAGAATTTCAATCCTTAGAAGCTGTACTCGTTCAAGCGGCGGATGCTATTTCTGCAGCAAGACCTGGTGCTAGAAGAGAAACACTGGAAGCTTATATTAAGCGTCTAGAAAAACTTGAAGAAATAGCAAATACATGTGAAGGTGTAGAAAAGTCATATGCCATTCAAGCGGGAAGAGAACTTAGAATAATGGTTAAACCAGAAAATATTGATGATGCAGGTGCTATTGAAATGGCAAGGAACATAGTAAAGAAAATTGAAGAAGAGCTAGAGTATCCTGGTCAGATTAAAGTAAATGTCATTAGAGAGACTCGTGCAATTGAATATGCAAAATAATAAATAGTATTGTTATAACATAGAAAAATATTCCTTTTAGGTTTTGTAACCTAAAAGGAATTTTTGATTTTTTGTAGAATACTATATATATGTAGTAGTAATAATTAAAGTTAATGTAAAGAGTTATTATAATATATAGGAGGTTTAATTATGGAAGTATTAAAAGTTTCAACAAAATCAAGTCCAAATTCGGTGGCAGGAGCATTAGCAGGAGTTTTAAGGGAAAAGGGAGCAGCAGAAATGCAGGCTATAGGGGCAGGAGCACTAAATCAAGCTGTTAAAGCTGTAGCTATTGCTAGAGGGTTTGTAGCACCCAGTGGAATCGATTTAATATGTATTCCGGCATTTACGGACATTGAAATAGATGGAGAAGAGAGAACTGCAATTAAATTAATAGTACAGCCAAGATAACAATAAAAATTAATTTTTATCAAAGGACTTGTGATTTATCTCAAGTCCTTTATTATAGTACGGTTAAAATGACATATTGACTATAACATAGACTATGTTAAAATGTAAAAAGACGCATAATTCAACTTTAACATATATGCAGCTAGGGAGGAAAGTTATGAGAGCAATAATTGAACTAATGAGACCTAAGCAGTGGAGTAAAAATTTTTTTGTTTTCGCTGCAATTATTTTTTCGGGAAATTTTCTACACACCAGTGTATTGGAGAATAATATATTAACTTTTATTTTATTTTGTATGACATCTTCTACTATTTATGTATTAAATGATATTGTGGATGTTGAAAAGGATAAGTGCCATCCTGATAAGAAAAACAGACCTATTGCAAGTGGCCGTGTATCTAAAAATAAAGCTATCACCTTAGATATAATATTACTTATTTTAGTAATATGCCTTAGTTCTATATTCCTAAATATAGAAATTTTACTTATTTTTTTGACGTATATTATAGTGAATATATTCTATTCCTTTAAACTTAAAAACATAGTTATAATAGATGTTATGACTATTGCTTTTGGATTTGTATTAAGGGTTGAAAGTGGAAGTATAGCTACAGGGGTCCAGGTTTCACCCTGGTTATTTTTATGTACGATACTTCTAGCACTGTTTTTAGGCTTAAACAAAAGAAAAAGTGAGATTGTAACTTTAAAGGACAAGAGTAGTTCCTCTAGAAAGATATTAGAAAAGTATTCAATTGAAAATATTGATAAAATGCTGACTATAGTAAATCCATCTGTGCTTATGGCATATTGTCTTTATACTTTTAGTTCTACACAAAGTAAAAATATGATGTTTACTATTCCTTTTGTATTGTATGGTATACTCAGATATGAATATTTAATGGATAAAGAAAATATAGGTGGAAAGCCGGAGGATGTATTTCAAAAAGATATACCTTTTCTTGTGAATATATTAATATGGATTATAGTTGTTATAGTTATAATATACTTTAAATTATAGAAGGGAAAACAGTTTTAAATGAAATCTAACGTTTTTGAATACAATTACTACCAATCAAGAAATGATGCCTACAATAATAATGGGTATTATTATATTATGATGGCTTTAGGTATGGTTCTATCCATACTGTGGGTAATTTTTGTAAATGCCAAGCCATTTTCAGATTTTGATTACTATTATAATTTGGCAAAGGAAATATCAAGAGGATTTCCCTGGGGAGATACATATACTTCTGTAGGTTATTCCATAGTTTTAGGAGGGATATTTAAACTATTTGGAGCTAGTGTACTAACAGCTAAAATATTTAATTTATGTACTACTCTTGTAAATTACTTGTGTTTTAAGTTTATCTTATCTAAGGTGAACTTAAAGGAAATAGATAGGAAAATAATATTTGGATTATTTGTGTTGTTCCCTAATAACATACTTTTTAACAGTATTTTAGGTACAGAACTTATTTTTACAAGTATAATGCTTGCAGCCACTTGTCTATATTTTAGTAACTTGAGGTTTAAGTATTTTTTTATAGGAATACTTACAGGACTTAATACGATGGTAAAGCCTTTCTTCATAGTATTTTTCTTTGCTATATTTTTAGTAGATATAATAAAGCATAAAAAATTGATTTGGGCTTTGAGAAATTGTCTTATCGTTCTTATAATGAGTATAATTGTTATTTCTCCATGGATATATAGAAATACAAAGTTAATGGGACAACTTACTTATGTATCTAATAACGATGGAATAGTACTTTACATAAACAATAATTCACAAAATCATTTGGGAAGGTGGATGCCTGCAGCAAATGTAGAAGATTCTATTGTAAATAAACCTGAATATAAAAAGGCAAATAGAACAGAGCAAAATAGAATGTTGAAGGCGGCTGCAAAGAAATGGATAAAAAGCCACCCTATTGATTTTGTAAAATTGGGATTCAAAAGATTGGCTAGCACATATTTTGTTAGTGATGATGTAATATACAGTACCTATGGCAGTGGACTTAATAAGCATTACGTTTATGCTTTGTTTGGATTTGACAGTATTGTAAGGTTAATTGTATTTTTATCTACTATAGTATATGTTTTGTTATATTCATTAAAAACACTTTATAGTATCTTTAAAGGCAGAAGTGATGAATTAGATAAATTTAAACTTTATTTAATAATGTTATTTTTTATGTTTACATCTGTTTATTTTGTAACAGAAGGACAAGGAAGGTATTCTTTCCCAGAAATATTTATAGCTGTTTATTGTTGTTATTTTTCTTTAAAATACTTATTGCATTTATTATTGAAAGTTAAGGGGATAAAGGCATGATTGTATTGATATTAATATC
>DAIMMR010000555.1:0-2302 GCA_036720575.1 Clostridium sp. | reverse complement strand
AAAATGCTTTTTCTTCCTTAACACTAGTTATAATAATCTTTCCATTAAATAAAAACTCCAACCTAATCAGGCTGAAGCTTTATTTAATATTAGGATAATATTATCCTACATATTATAGAGTTAACTGATCTATAGTGATTCTAATTGAAATTTTATGTATAAGTAAATTTTCTACTTAGAAACCCCTATGATATTTACTTTAATTCATGAATGAATAAACCACTTCTAAGTTTAGGTTCAAACCAGGTGGATTTAGGAGGCATTACTTTTCCCGCGTCAGCAATTCCCATTAAGTCATCTAATGTAGTTGGATACATGGAAAAAGCTACTCCTTCTCTCTCCTTGTCTACCCTTTTTTCCAATTCACTAAGTCCCCTTATCCCTCCTACAAAATCAATTCTAGGATTTGTACGCGGATCATCTATCCCAAGAATTGGGTTCAATAAGTTATTTTGAAGGACAGAAGCATCTAGTTTTTCAACAACATCGCAAGGATCATAAGTACCCTCTTTTGCTTCAATCTCATACCACTTTCCACCTAAATACATACCATAAGTATGTTTCTTAGAAGGTCTATAAGGATCTTTGCCTTCATATTCTTTCACATTAAACTTTTCCGAAATTTTATTCATATATTCATCACGGGTAAGTCCATTTAAATCTTTTACAACCCTGTTATAATCCATAATACTTAACTCTGAATCTGGGAAAAGTACAGACAGGAAGAAATTAAATTCTTCATCTCCCGTGTAATCTGGATTTTCCTTTCTTCTTTTAATACCAACTTTAACTGCAGAAGCTGTCCTATGATGACCATCTGCTATATAAAGACTGTCTATATTATTAAACAACTGACAAATAGTATCTATTACCTTGTCATCATCTATAACCCATACAGTATTTGTAACACCGTCCTCGGCTACAAAATCATAAACCGGTCTTTTTTCATTAGTCCATTTATTTACTATATTATTAATTTTTTCATTATGCCTATATGTCAAAAAAATTGGTCCTGTATTTGCATCACAAGTATCAACATGGTTTATTCTATCCTGTTCCTTGTCTTTTCTTGTAAATTCATGCTTCTTTATTTTATTATTAATATAATCATCTATAGAAGTACATCCTACTATACCTGTCTGCGCCTTTCCATTTCTAATCAGTCTGTATATATAGAGATTTTTCTTATTATCTTTTATAAGCAAGTTATCATTTATCATGTTTTGCAAATTTTCATTTGCCTTTTCATATACTTTTTTATCATAAGGATCTATATTTGTATCTAAATCAATTTCAGCTTTATCTATATGCAAAAAAGAATATGCATTGTCTTTTGCCATTTCTCTTGCCTCTTCACTATTCATAACATCATAGGGAAGTGCAGCTATTTTACAAGCTACATCTTCCCTTGGTCTTATGGCTTTGAAGGCTTTTAAAGTTGCCATTTTAGTCCCCCTTATGCATTAACCAAATTTTTATCTAAACATTTTTCAACTATATCTACAATTTCCATTCCAATTCTCTTTTGAGCCTCAACTGTTGAACCACCTATATGAGGTGTTACTGATACTCTATCATTATTTAAGAGTTCTTCACATGGTTTAGGCTCATTTTCAAATACATCTAGTGCAGCCCCTGCTACCTTTCCTGTATTTAATGCCTTTACTAGAGCTTTCTCATCTATAACTCCACCTCTTGCACAGTTTATTACGAAAACTCCGTCTTTCATAATGTTGAATTCTTTTTCTCCTACTACAGCTCCCTGATCTTTATTGAAAGGTATATGAACAGATATATAATCTGCCTTCTTTAACAAATCGTTGAGTTCACAGAATTCATAATTATTATATTCCTTTGCCATACCAAGAATGTCTGTATATATTATCTTCATTCCCATAGCAGCTGCTCTCTTTGCAACTTCTTTTGCAATTCTTCCAAATCCTATAAGCCCCAATGTTTTTCCATACAATTCTACACCTTTGTATTTCTTTTTCTCCCATTTTCCATCTCTCATAGTTACATTGGCTATATTAATATATCTTGATACTGCAAATATGTGTCCCATAGTAAGCTCTGCTACTGACACAGTACTGGCATTTGGAGTATTTCTAACTGTTATTCCGTTTTGAGTAGCATACTTTACATCTATATTATCTACTCCAACCCCACCTCTTATTATAAGTCTCAAATTACCTTTTTTAGCTTCATCTATAAGTGGTTTTCTTATTTTAGTAGCAGATCTAACTACTATTACATCAAATTCTTTTATTTTTTCTTTTAATTCATCTTCTTCAAAATGTTT
>DAIMMR010000554.1:0-2325 GCA_036720575.1 Clostridium sp. | reverse complement strand
CAACTGGATCAGGTAAAAGCATGATAACCGAATTAACTTTGGCTAATATGTATATAAATGATAAATTAAAAAAGAATTGTGGTACAATAATATTAAAACTCACAATAGACGATTGTAATGAAACAGCAAGTCACATTAATAATTATATTGGTAAAAGAATAGCATATCCTTATCATACTGGTAGATATAATGACAAAAAATCCAATTTTATTAAACCGGATGAACTATTACAATATCCGATATTAATACTTACACATGAAGGTTTCAAAAATTATACTGAAGATATATTAAATACTAGTACAATAAAAGAAGAAGAAAAATTTACTGTCTGGACAGATAGAAAAGTTGATAAGATAAAAGTCAATTACAATGCTTTTAACCGTAACAGATTGATTATTGACGAAGAGATATCTAATGTTGAACCAATAAATATAACAATGGATAAAATAAATAATTTAGAAAATGCTATATTAAATATGGGAAGTAATAAATTATTTGATGAATTTAATAATTTTATTATTAATATTAAAAAACAGTTTATTAAATCTTATAGTGAAAAAGCAAACAAATTACATTTTACATATTTTGATAATATAGAAATTCCAGAAGGATTAGACGAAGCTATTTTTGATATAAAAGATATTGGAATTAAGAATAATTATTTGGCAATATTAAATTTAATATCTCATGGAGGATATGTTAAATATGCAGAAGAAATAGAAGATAAAACAATTACCACATATAAATACATAGATATTTTTAATCCATTTTTTAATAAAATACAATTAGATGCTACAGCAAATATTAATATATTATATAAAAATAATGAAAATTATTATGTTCAAGATATTCCAAAATTTAAAACATATAAAAATGCACATTTACATATATATGATAAAATAACAGGCTCGAAAACTTCATTAGTAAGTAATAGTGAAAAAGGATTATTAGAAGCTTTTATTAAAGATATTGATGAAAAAGTTAAAGATAATGAACAAGCATTAGTTATATTTAATGATAATAAATTAGAGAAACCATTTAATGATATTGTTGAGAATATGCAACTATTTGACAGAATAGAAACTACTCATTATGGAAGAACAACGGGAACAAATCAATGGTGTAATTTTGATAAAATTTTTATTATAGGAATAAACATATTCAGTGATCCTACATATCCAATATTTTATTATTGTAATAGTAATGATGAGGATTTTAATTCAATAGATACAAGTATGATTCCAACTAAAGGTGCGAGAATTTATACTGAGAAGAAATTTGAGGAAGTCAGAAGTTCAATGGTGGCAAGTAAAGTAATCCAAGCTTTAAATAGAATTAAAATAAGAAAATATATTGATGGCGATGCCCCAGAGACACATATGTACATAATTAATTCTGATAAAACGATTGATAAGATAATTCAAGAAGCTATGCCTGGACTTAATATCTTATATGATTGGGATTTAGATTATAAACCAGAACATAAGAATAATAAAATAAATAAAGTATTAGATAATACTCAAAAGATAATAAATTGCATTAAATACATAATAGATAATAAAAATAAACCTGAAAATATGAATATAAATAAATTTAGACAGAATGAATTGTTAACAGATAAAGGAATAAGTAAAAAGTTATTACGAGAATATTTAGAATTTAATAATAGACATATATTTAATCGAGCAATAAATGATCCTATGTTTAAACAGTTTTGTTTAGATTATAATATTGATATGAGTAATCCTAAAGCAAGATATATAAAAATTAAATGATAAAGTGTGACATTTTCCTCTTAGAATAGTTATTAACAAGGTAACGTCACAGAACTCTAAAAATTAAATAATAATAAATATACAATGGGGTTATCGCATTTCCCCTTTAGGGGGCAAATGCTCTTGTTTCACCCCATACCCGAAAGATCATAATTTACCATAAAATACTTGTTTTAACCTGTCCAATATGATACAATTAGTATAAATATTAAATAATAAATAAAAGGAGAATGAATTATGAATAAAAAAGATACTCAACATTATCATACTATAGGAGGAATGGAGGTTTGTTCTTATTGCCACAACGATGTAATGCCATATGATATATTTGATGATTATAATAATTGGTTAGGCAGTTATTATCAATGCAATTGTGAACAAGCAAAAATAGAATACCAGATGAATGAGGAAATTGAAGTTTTAGAAAAACAAATTGAAGAAATTAGGGATAAATATAAAGATAAGTTAAAAATAGACGAAAAAACAATTAATAGAATGCAATTTGAATGTGAAGTAGAAAATTTAAAAGAAATGTATGGAATTGATCAAT
>DAIMMR010000048.1:0-16347 GCA_036720575.1 Clostridium sp. | reverse complement strand
AACATTAAATGCATTTCACTTCCTCTCTGCTAAATTTTATTATAACACAAAATTTTCAACTATTTTATAGATTTCATTCCATATATTTCTTTACAGTATTCTACTGTTTCCTGAATTGTTCTAGGGAAAAAGTCTGCCTTTACATATTCACAAACCTGTTTATCCACTACTCCCCCTCCAATTAATATCTTAATTTCTTTTCCAAACTCTGTATTTCTTATGGATTGTATACATTCCTTTAAATTTTCAAAGCAATTTGTCAAAAGACATGAAATGGCTACAACCTTAGGATGATATTCTTTAATTGCTTTAATAAATTTCTCAGTTGATACATCCGTTCCTAGATCAATTACTTTAAAATCATTACTGCTCATGGCCGTACATACTATATTTTTACCTACATCATGTATATCTCCATAAATAGTTCCCATAACAAATACTCCATGTTTAGCTGTGCCAGATGGCATTAAATCTTTAAGTATTTGTGAAACTTCTTTAAATATTTCTCCTGATATAATAAGTTCAGACATAAAGTATTCTTTTTCTTGAAATCTTTTTCCTACAATTTCAATACCCTTTTGCAAATAACCTACAATATCCATTACAGGTACATTTGCTTTTATAAGAGCATTTACTTCTTCAATGACTAAATCTTCATTAAGTTCTGCCATTGCATCTATAAGTATTTTGCTCATAAAAAATATCCCCCTCATAAATTTATATTTATGTATATAAACTACCATAAATACACCAATAAAGCATCATACAATATGAAGAAATTTTAACACAAAAGTAGACAATATGTATAAAACGTTTTTCTAATAACAAATTAGCACTTTTATTATGTCAAATAATAGGTTATTATGGTATTGAGAGGTGTTTAATATGGGAATGGATCTACATACTTTCTTAGGCAAAATAAAAAATTATAATCCTAGATTATATATTTCACAAACAGAAGGAATAACAATTAAATATGTTAAACTCCTTGAAGAAAATCAAACTTTATTTGAACCAGACCATTTATATGTATGCGAAACCTTTAATTTTAAAAAAATTCCACCGCAAAAAGGTGCTATAAATATACTTTGTATTAAAACTGACGATCTTCAATATAAGCCAGATAAAAATTCCATAGTAAATTTAATAGTGTTGAATACTAATATGGATATATTTAAAACTTTCAATGAAATACAAAGCATCTTAATAAAGTATCAGGAATTTAGTATAGCTTCAACAAAACTATTAGATGCTTTAATAAGTGGAAAGGGGCTTGAACATATAGTAAATACGGGATGTGAGATTCTTAAAAACCCTATATGTATCCTAGATCTTAGCTTTAAGCTCATTGCATCTTCTAAAGATATTAAAGTAGAAGATCCTGTATGGATTGAACTTTTAACTAAAGGCTACTGTTCCTACAACTTTGTACCTAAGTCAAACGTTCGAAATTTTATTGATGTAGTACACAAAAGCACTTCTCCTATTTTTATAGGAAAAGATAAATTTAGAATTCCACGTATAATATCAAATATTAAAATTAACGATAAAGTAGTTGGGTATGTAACTGCATTGGAATGTCAAAAACCCTTTTCTAGGAATGACATAGAATTTATCTTTCTTTTATGTAAAGTAGTTGCTTCTGAAATGCAAAAAAACACTTCCCTGCAAAACATAAAAGGATTGAAATATGAAAATTTTATCATGGATTTACTCAATGGAAAAGAAACTGACACACGGATTATTGAAGAAAGGTCAAAATTTTTAGATTTACATTTCAAACCCAATCTCTATGTACTTGTAGTAAATGTGCCTCAAAATAATTTTGTAAACATCCCTCTTCACAGGGTAAGAGATGCTATTGAATATATGCTAGTAGGAAGTAAATCTGTAATATATGAAAATTCTGTTGTCATACTAATAAGTCAAAAAAATAAAATATCAGATATTGAGCACAGTTTTAGTAAAGTCATAGACTTCTTTAAAAAAAATAATATACATGGTGGTTTAAGTAGATGTTTTCATGATCTAGCTAATACCAGAAAATACTATGAGCAATCTTTAAAGGCTGTTACACTTGGTATGGGACTAAAAATAAATAAGTTTCTTTTTTACTACGAAGATTTAGCAATATTTCACCTATTAGAAACATGTTCGTCAAAAAGTGATTTAAAAAATTTTTGTCATGATTCAATATTTAGCTTAATGAAATATGATAAATCCCATAATACCAAATATTTAAAGTGTCTTCGTTTTTATTTGTCAAATGAAAAAAATCAGTTAAAAACATCAAAAGCTTTAAACATTTGCAGAAGTACTTTAGTCCATCGTATAGAAAAAATTCAAGAAATTATGGGTGTTAATTTAAATGATGTAAAAATTACATTTCATCTCAATTTAAGTTTTATTATACTTGAATATATTGATGAATTTAAATAAGTTGTTTATATTTATCAATATAAATTTCATATTATCGGGGGTATATTAAATGAACAATTACACAGTTACTTTTAAACCTGAAAACCGTAAAATATCTGTCTGTGAGGGAACTACCCTTAAAAAAGCTATCACAGCTGAAGGATTAGATTTTGATTTTCCCTGCGGTGGAATGGGCACCTGTGGTAAATGTAGAATTAAAATATTAGATAAAAACTTAAAGGCTACAGAAAAGGAACTTAAATTTTTAGAAGAAAAAGAACTTAAAGAAGGTATACACCTTGCTTGTGAAACTAAGGTATACAGCGATATAACCGTTCAACTAAATCAAAAGAAAAATGAAGTCTATAATATACTACAATCATCCACAGAAAGAACTTTTACTATTAAACCTCTTATTGAAAAAGTCTACGTAGAAGTAGACTTGCCTTCTTTAGACAAGCAGAAATCTGATTTAAAACGTTTAAAAGAAAAATTAATGCAAAAAAACCCAAATTATAAAAATATTAAAATGAATATTTCTGTTTTAAAGGAACTGCCCGTGAAACTTCGTGAAGCAAACCACCATATAACTGCAATTATCCATGGCAATGAGATTATTGGTATAGAAATGGGAAATACTGAAAAGACTATGCTTGGAATAGCTTTTGATATTGGTACTACTACTATTGTAGCTTACCTAATGGATCTATATACTGGAAAGAAACTTGCTGTTTCTTCAGCAATGAACCCTCAAATAAAGTTTGGGGCAGACGTAATCTCACGTACAACTTTTGCCAATCAAAATGAAAATGGTGTTAAATTAATGCAATCTACTCTCCTGGATGTATTAAATAAATTAATTGAAGATAGTGTACATAAAGCAAACATGTTAAAAGAGAACATATATGCAATTACCGTTGTGGGAAATACCTGCATGCACCATCTATTTCTAGGTCTTACTCCAAAATATATTGCGTATATACCCTATGTTCCTGTAATAAGTGAAACACTGGAAGTAAAATCATCAGATCTTAACCTTCACATTAATCCATCAGGTAAGATATTCGTGCTTCCAAATATCGCTGGATTTGTAGGAGCAGATACTGTAGGTGTAATTTTAGCCTCAGAAATGGACAAAAGTAAGGATGTAAAACTGGCTATCGACATAGGTACTAATGGCGAAATAGTCCTAGGATCTTCAAAGAAACTTGTCTCCTGTTCTGCTGCTGCAGGTCCTGCTTTTGAAGGGGCTCAAATAAGCAGCGGCATGAGAGGTGCAAAAGGTGCTATAGATCACGTAAACTTTGGGGAATCTCTAAACTACACTGTTATAGGGAATGAAAAGCCTGAAGGTATTTGCGGGTCTGCTCTACTTGATATTGTAGCAGGACTTGTAAGACTTGGAATAATAAATAAGAGAGGAAAACTTTTATCACCTGCCGACTTTATAAATCCAAATGCACTTCCATTTAAAGATAATGTAGTAACCTATGAAGGTGCAAATGCCTTCTTAATAGTTCCTCCATGGGAGACTGCACATGGACGTGCTATTATGCTTACTCAAAATGATATAACTTCACTTCAGCTAGCAAAAGGAGCTATATCTGCAGGTATAAACATACTTATAAAAAAGTGTAATATAACTACAAATGATATAAAAGAAGTAATTTTAGCCGGTGCTTTTGGTAACTATATGAATCCCCATAGTGCCTGCACAATAGGCCTAATTCCTCCAGAGCTTGAAAATAAGATAAAACTCGTAGGAAATGCTGCAGGTACAGGTTCAATGCTTGCCCTACTGTCAAATGATGAATATGAGCATTCAAATGATATAGCAAATAAAGTTGCTTACATTGAATTAGGAGCACAAAAAGATTTTAATAGAGAATTTGCTCATGGAATGCAATTTCAAGAGTATAAATAAAATAAAAAAATTCACCAGTTAAATTAAACTGGTGGATTTTTTTATTTCTATCTGCCTGTAGCTGCAGAAATCATTGCTTTTACATTTTCAACTTTTGCATTTGGAGGTATTGAGCATCCACTAGCTAGAATAAATCCATCTCCCATATCTTTAACAAGTTTAGAAGCATAATCATACACTTCATCAGGAGTACCAAGAACATCTAAATCTATTCAAACGTTCATTATATAATTCTTCTGCAGTTTTCATATTATTTTACCCCCATAACTTTTTTACAGAAATCTACTGTCTGCTGTGCATCTTTGCAAACTAAATCTGCTCCCATGTATTTTCCTGCATTTTCATCTACAGGTCCGCCTCCAACTAGAATCTTTAAATCTTTTCTAAGTCCTGCATCTTCTATTCCCTTTATACATTGTTTTACATTATCAAAGCAAGTAGTCAAAAGGCAGGATATTCCTATTACCTTAGGCTTGTACTGTTTTATAGCTTCAATATATTTTGCTGTAGGTACATCAACTCCAAGGTCTTTTACGTCAAAGCCATTGCTTTTCATTACAGTAGTTACAATATTTTTTCCTATATCATGTATATCATCATAAATAGTTCCCATTACAAATATGCCGTTACTTGATCCCGAAGACTCACCTAATCCTCCAATGATCTCTGATGCTTCATTAAACACTTCTGCTGACATAATAAGTTCAGATAAAAAATATTCTTTTTTTTCAAATCTACTTCCTACAATTCCCATTCCTTCTTGTAAATCTGCTATAATATCTAATACTGGTGTTCCATTTTCTTTTTGTGCTTTTACCTCTGCTAAAACAACATCTTCATCCAAATCTGCCATTGCATCAACTAATTTTTTATTCATTATACTTCCCCCTTTAATTCAAATTAAATATAATATCTTTCTAATATTTATTTATATTATAGTAAATACTTTAAAATTTTTTCTAACTTCTAAATAAATCATTCATTAAAAAGTATAAGTCCTACATAAGAAAGTGTATTTAATCCATTGTAATATGGAATCCCTGCCCCCTTTTCAAGTGCCATAACATCAATTCCATAAGCCTCAACAGATGAAAGTGCTTTATCTGGGTACCTGCACTCTTTTCCATCAAGATAAGTACATCTTTTACACACTGTACAACATCCTGCATTTAGAGATAGAATATCCTCAAACTCATATTTGTCTTTTATGCTGCTAACAATATTTCTAAATATTTTTTCATGAACATCTTTAGAAGCAGCCATACCTCTCCAGTCAAAAGAATTAGACAATTTATGAACTGTCTGTATTAAAAGTCCTTTTCTATACTGTTTAACTTTTCCCATTAATTCTAAGATAGGGCCAATAGCTGGTGGACCCATCCAGTTGGTGTCATAATTGCCACAAACATTTTTCTCACAGGCTTTTCTGTAATCTTCATGAAATTTAATTTTTGATGTATCTATAACTGCTGCGTAACTTGCATCTAACTCAAGTACATCTTTGACCAAATCGTCAGAATTAATCTTCATATATTAGCTCCTCCTAAACTAGAAAATATTAAACTATATTTAATTCATGTAGCACAAAAGCTCTTCATCTAATTTTTTTAACACTACAGATTTTAAAGTTTCTTCATCAGTTCCAAAAACAATAGCTGTCATATTCACAGTAATATTTTTTATATCATAATCATTATTTTCAGAAAATGTTTTGACGTTGATTTTTTTACCTGTAGTAGCAGCCCATAAATTAAAATCCTTTTCATCCTTTACAAAGATTTTAATATGGCCTATAAAATGCTTATTTTCTACGGCCCACTTTCTTAAACCTTCAATCCAATGTACAAAAGATTCCTGTAACTTATCTCCTTTAACTTCTTTTCCAATTTCAAAGGACTCTGTATATGAAAAAACAGCTGGTACTTCATTTAATTCTCCATATAAATCTTCTTCAGTTTCATCGCAATGATGATGGTGGTGATGTTCCTCACAATGGGAATGGTCATGTTCATGATTATTCATTGCTTTTAGCCACCTCTTTCCATATACTATCATTTATATCTTTATTTGCAGATACCTTATGCAAACTAGCCTTTGGATTAACTTCTTTTACAGAATGTTCTATATTTTTTAATTGCTCATCTGTAACTAGATCTACCTTATTTATAAGAATTGTATTTCCATCTGATATCTGTGATTTTATAAGTATCGGTGCTATTTCAGTAAGTTCTTCAAATCGTTCTGCATCAACTACACTTACAATCCGTATGCTTTCTATTCCCTTACCATATTTATTAAGTGTACCTAAGATTTTGCTAGGATAAGCTAGTCCCGTAGTTTCAATAATTACCCATTCGGGATCAACATTTTCACGAAGATCATTTAAAGTAAGTATGAGATCAGATGAAAGCTGACAACAAATACACCCAGAAAATAATTCTTTTACACTTAATCCTTTACTTTTAAGCACTTTGTCATCAATACCCGTTTCTCCAACTTCATTTTCAATTATTACAAGATTTTGCTTATTGGGGCATTGCTTTTCAACTAAAAAATGTGCTAGTGATAATATTAAACTTGTTTTACCAGAGCCAAGAAATCCTCCAAAAATAATTAAATTCATTTAATTACACCATCCTTTTCATTGGAACTAGAGTTCAAGTTATTTTTTTGGACTTCGAACCTTCCATATATATGTTCCATTGAGACCGTTTCATAGGGGTTAATTATTACAAATTCATCATCCCAGGGACCAGTTAAAAGCTTTTTAATATATCTAATTGTTCCAGGAATTACTTCCTGTTTCAATTTTAAATCCGCTGCAATCTGATGCGTTATTTTCATAAAGTCTTCTGATTTACAAGTTTCTGTTTCAATAACTCCAAGTCTTTCATAATTTCCTAGCATTATTTTATATATCTTATCTGCTTTAGCTTTTCCAAATCTTTTTATTGTATCCTTGTATTCAGCCCATATGTTTCTTTCAGAATTCAGCCATCCTTTAGTAAGAAAATAAGTTTCCTTTTCTTTTGAAATATTTTTTCGTCTTTCACTAGAACCTAGTAATAAAGTAATGCAATCATCCACTCGTGGAAAAATAACTTTATAATCTAATGATTTTAATCCGATGACGGCATTTCCACAGTAACCAAAAGATAAAAGCACCTGATCTACATTTGATATACTGTCTAGTTTTTTTTGTATACACTCTCTTAATTCTCCTGTATTAAGGTGCAGCCCTGATTCTATCCATAATATAGGATAATCACAATGGGTTTCATTAATTGCCCTTTCTAATTCCTCTTTAATAGTCCTGCATGCCACCACAACAGTTCTTATATTACTCATATAATCCCTCACGGAATGCTTTAATGAACTTTCTTGAGAACCTATCTTGTCCAAGCAATGTTTGTGATGCAAGTAAGGCACCCCTCATTTCCTTGTTTGTTGGATCCATAATATATGAGTCCATTCCACGAGCCATAGTTTGAACCATAAATAATCTATTCAATACTTTTCTTGCTGGCAAACTATAGGATATATTACTCAATCCACAGGTAGTATGTACTCCTGGATAGCTTTCCATTATTTTTTGTATTGCAGACAGTACTTCTATTCCATTATTTTGTCCTGCACTTATTGGCTTTATAAGTGGATCTATATATATGTCATCAAGAGCTATTCCTTCTCCAGTAAGTTTTGTTATAAGGGAATCTGCTATCCTAAACCTGTCTTCCTGTGTCTTTGGCATTCCTGTGTTGTCAATACAAAGAGCTATTATTTTGGAATTAAACTCTTTTACCAGTGGAAGTATTGTATTCCACCTTTCATCCTCTCCTGTTATGGAATTGATCATTGGTTTCCCATTTTTTACCTTATTAAGCCCAGCTTCTAGAGCTAGCGGATTAGGACTATCTATACATAATGGAAGGTCTGTTGCCTGAAGAATATTTTCAACCAGCCATTCCATGGTTTCCACTTCAGTTTGCATAAATGTTCCACAGTTTACATCTATATAAGTTGCCCCTGCTTCTTCTTGTTTTTTTGCAATTTCTTGTATATAGTTTCCATCTTTTTTTTCTACAGCTTCACGTATAAGCTTTCTGCTTGTATTTATTAATTCTCCTATAATTAACATATTTTAACCTCCTTCTATTTTTACATCATTTTCATAATTTCCTAATAAACAATTTAATTAAAACATTTACAATTTAACTTATAATAATTATTTCTTTTAACCTTAAATAGCTGCTTACAAATCGTTTATTAAATATAGAATAGCACATATTTTTTTGGAATTCACCCTACATAATGCAGAATTTGACATTGTTAATTTATACACACTGTGTACATACTTAGTTTTCTAAGTAAAAATACTTTATCCATATTAAATATTTTATTGAATTTGGAGGAAAATTTTCTCTGTATGATTGATTTTGAAATATTTATGAATCCTTTTGAGTGATTTTGAATTAAAATGATTGTTTTTTAGGAAATTTTATATTATAATGTTTACATAAAATACATTTATAGAAAATCTTTGATAATAGTAACTAATGGATTAAATCATATAAATACTATTATTGAAAACAATATAAATGGATATATACTAGGAGGAAAAGTTAAAAATAGTACAAAAGCTGTTATAGGATGCGATGCACTTAAAAGTCTTGAAAAATTTAGATCAGGCTTCTATAGTTACAGACTGTAAGATAGAAAATTATGAGAAATATATACAAAAAACTAAAGTAAAGGTTGTGACAGATTAATGATATATACAGTAACTTTAAATCCTTCAATAGACTATGTTATACAAACTGATAACTTAATTTTGGGTTCCATAAATAGAGTTGTAAATGAAAAAAAATATGCTGGTGGAAAAGGAATAAATGTGTCCAGAGTTCTAAGCAATCTTAGAACATCAAGTAAAGCATTAGGATTCATAGGTGGATTTACTGGCAAATTTATAGAGGATTCTCTTAACGATTCTGGTATTCTTACAGATTTTATACAAGTTAATGAAGACACAAGAATAAATATAAAACTTAAATCCAATGAAGAAACTGAAATAAATGCTGCAGGACCGCATATAGATAACTGCAATTTAAATGAATTATTCAAAAAAATAGAAAATTTAAAACCTGAAGATTTTATAGTACTTGCAGGAAATGTACAAAAATCTATACCATCCAATATATATTCTATAATTCAAGAAAAATGTGAAAACAGTAAAGTTATAGTAGATACTACCGGAGATGCCCTTACTTCTACATTAAAATATAAACCATTTCTAATAAAACCTAATATACATGAGCTTGGAGACATATTTGATGTAGAAATTAAAAATATAAAAAATTGTATTTATTATGCCAATAAATTAAAAGATATGGGTGCCCAAAACATAATAATTTCAATGGGAAAACATGGTGCTCTGCTTTTATGTGATGAAGGTATTTACACTGCTTCTGCACCAAATGGAGAAGTAAAAAATTCCGTAGGTGCTGGTGATTCCGTTGTAGCTGGTTTTCTTGCCCAATATACAAGAAGTTTTAACATAGTTGAAAGTTTTAGATATGGTGCTGCTTCCGGAAGTGCAACTGCTTTTTCTAAAGACTTATGTAAAAAAGAGGATGTGGAGAATTTACTTTCTGATGTACACATAGCTAAACTTTAACATAAAGTAATCCAGAGACGCAGTCATCAAATAAAAAACTGTAATATATTTAACTCAACTTTCGCAGTTTAAAAACTTTGCGAAGCAAAGCTTTTGAAAATAACAAAGTTCAAATAACAAAGAACAGATAAAGATGATTTTCCTCGTACCTCAGGAAATCTATAATTTTAATATTTTCTGACGTTAGGAAGAAAATTATCCTTATTTGATATTTGAACTTTGTTCTTTGTTCTTTAAAAATATTGTTTCGCAATATTTTTATATGATGAAGTATTAAATCTGATAAATAAACAGGAAGCTGAATATGTAAAATCTAAAAATAACAGCACTGCATCTAAAGAAAACAATATAAGTGACTCCCCTAGTAAATTAGTATTAGTAGTTACAGCTTGTCCTACAGGTAAATTTACCCCTCATGCTGCAATAATGGCAGGTGGAATGGTTCCCCCTCTTGGAATTGCTATTGCTACTAAATTTTTTAAGCATAAAGCTTCCTTGAAATAAATAGTTTTATTATTTTAACTATTCATCACAAAGGAAGCATATGAAAATTTTAATTTTCTACTTTTCTTGCTTTAATTTCTTCTTGCATCTTTTCAAGACTCTCAGGTGTAATCTTATAAAGTAACACAATAAAAATCAATCCTACTATCATGATGATTGCTGGGATTAATGCCATTCCATTCTTTATACCTGATATTAATTGGGCTGTAGGCTGCATATTTGCAACATATCCTGCTCCCACAAGGACAGCTGTTATAATAACACTTCTTAAAAATATTGCAATTTTAATTGGGAAACTTATTAATGACATAATAAATCCTCGTGCATTTTTTCCAGTTTTCCATTCGCCATATTCCACAGTAGATGAATACATAGCAACACCTAATGCATCAGGAATTCCATATCCTAAATATGCTATAAACATTATTGCTATAAATGACATATAATTCATTGGTAAAGCCCATACAATAAGTAATCCAACTATAAATATTACAAGTGATACAATATAAGTATTTCTTTCTCCAATTTTTTTAGCCAGCGGATTTGTAATAACAGCACCAAAAAGACATACTATACTAAGACCTGTAAAAAATACAGTAACTACTGCCAAATTATTAACAACATATTTAAAATAGTAAAATGCCATTCCAAAAATAACAAACCTTCCTAAATATCTTCCAAGTTCACCTAATAACAATCCTATAAGAGGTGGATTTACCACTATTTGTTTTAGCATCTCACCTATAGACATTTTTTCTTCTGCTTTACCTGTTTGAGTTGAAACTCCAGCATTTGCATAGTCTTTAGTCATAAAAAATAATATATAATAGCATCCCATCATAATAATACCTGCAATTGCAACGGTAAAAGTATATCCACCTGCAGGATTTCCGATAGCTTTACCTATCATCAATATTAAAGGCATACTTAACAAAGAAAAACAAATAGTACCTAATGAATTAAACATACCTCTGTTTGATGCCATAGCAATTCTTTCTTCCCTTACTTCTGTCATAGAGGAGTTCATTGTTATATGTGCTGCATAAAAAATATTCCAAATTAAATGACTTACTATAAATCCTATTGAAATTATAACTGCATTTACCCCTGCAGAACCTATCTTGGAAAATTGTAAAATATAAAATAGTACTGCAAAAGGAGGTCCTACTAATAGCCATGAACGATATTTCCCCCACTTCAGGTTGGTTTTTTCCAATATAACTCCTGCAGTAGGAACCCATATAAGATCAAATATACTCGTAATCATCAATACAGTGCCTGCTAGAGCTGCCGATATTTTTGCATAATCAGTTAAAAATGCAGCAAAATAGTATATTTCCACATTTACAAATAACTGAAATCCAAAGGATGGTACCCCATAAAAGTTAATAATAGATTTTTTCAATTTTCTTTCCATAACATTCTCCTTTTATAATATATTTTAGAAAAGTATAAACCTTAGTTGAATTTATACTTTACTTGCCTGTTGCAGCTGAAATCATAGCTTTTACATTTTCAACCTTAGCATTTGGAGGTATTGAACATCCACTAGATAAAATAAACCCATCTCCCATATCTTTAACAAGTTTAGAAGCATAATCATATACTTCATCAGGTGTGCTAAGAACAAGCTTTGCAGCAGCTACATCTCCTTTAATACATGCAGTACTTCCAAGTACTTCTTTTATTTTATAAATATCTGTCATACCATCTGTTTCAAATACAATCTTACCCTTTGGAAAATCTTTAAAGTAACTAAGATCACGTTCCCAGTTTCCATCAATATGGATGTCACATACAACACCCTCATCTATGATAGCATCTGCTGTTTCCTTAATATATTTCCACACAAAACGTTCCCACAACTTAGGAGAATAGAATTCACTAGCTCCACGTGCTGGAGAAAGGAAAAACACATCTGGTTTAGTATCCTTTATTTGTTTCTTTATACCTTCAACTACTTCTGCCTGAATAACCTCAAGAGCTGCCTCAACTTTATCCGGCATCCTAAATAAATCCATCATAAATTTTGTCATAGAACGTCCGCCGCTTAAATATTCGTTTACAGTTATAGCTACAGCAGGACTATATACAATAAAGCCAGCATCTTTGACATTTTTAATTGCCTGTGGTGCATAAGCAAGTGCTTTCTCAATCTCAGGAACATTAACACCCAATCTGTCTTTTAAATAGCCAGGCATAAAACTGCTCCAGCCCTTATTTATAATCGTATCATAATCTTCTGGTTTCATCATTTCTGCTTCATCAATCTGCCAAAGCATGTCATCTGCAAGTTCACGACCTGGAAGTTTAACTCTTGACATAAATGTCAATGGAAATACAGGTCCTACACAATAAGCTGAATTTGTTCCATCCACATCTCCTAAATCTTTTAAAGAGTCTACTATAACTTTATTTGATGCTTCAATACAATCTTTTCCACAAATATCTGCCAATTTTAATCCCATATGCCCAGCAGCAAAGGCATCATTCATAAGTATAACAGGTGTTCTATCTGTTTTTTCTAGTGCCAGTGTTTTTCTAAATCTATTTAAGCGTTCGTTATATAACTCCTCTGTAGTTTTCATATTAATTTACCCCCATGATTTTTTTACAAAAATCTACAGTCTGCTGTGCATCTTTACAAACTAAATCTGCACCCATGTATTTTCCTGCATTTTCATCTACAGGTCCGCCTCCAACAAGAATCTTTAAATCTTTTCTAAGTCCTGCATCTTCTATTTCCTTTATGCATTGTTTTACATTATCAAAACAAGTAGTCAAAAGGCAGGATATTCCTATTACCTTCGGTCTATATTGTTTTATAGCCTCAATGTATTTTGATGTAGGTACATCAACGCCTAAATCCTTTACATCAAACCCATTGCTCTTCATTACTGTAGTTACTATATTCTTTCCTATATCATGTATATCATCGTAAATAGTTCCCATTACAAATATGCCATTACTTGATCCAGAGGACTCTCCCAATCCTCCAATGATTTCTGAAGCTTCATTAAAAACTTCTGCTGACATAATAAGTTCGGATAAAAAGTATTCCTTTTTTTCAAATCTGCTTCCTACAATTCCCATACCTTCCTGTAAGTCTGCTATAATATCTAATACTGGTGTCCCATTTTCTTTTTGTGCCTTTACCTCTGATAAAACAACATCTTCATCTAAGTCAGCCATTGCATCAACTAGTTTTTTACTCACAATACTTCCCCCCTTTAATAAAAAATAATATTCATGTTAACTTATGTTAATATTAGCATATCATGTATATTTATATAATTCAACTTACATAGTGTTTAAATTTATCATGTTTATTTATACATTATGAATATTCTTATTAAATACTATTTTCAGTAAATTATAAAAATATAATAGATAATAAAAGAAACTATTAAAAATAGCCCCTTATTCAATCAATATCAATCCATAACAATTTAATTCATTTTTGCTTTCACTTTTTTCACCTTTCAACACTTCTATAGGGAAACCACTTTCCCTTACAGTTGCAAATACATCTATACCACAAGCTTCCATAGAAGGTCTGGCTTCCTGTGGATGTGCACAATGTTCCATATTGCATTTCTCACACAATCTGCAAGGTCCTGCACCAAATCCAAATGCCTTATAATAACCTGAAAGGAAAATTTCATTTTCTAATTTATTTATAATTTTTGTAGTAGCTGCAAGATCTAATTTAGATTGCACTAGCAATCCAGTACTATAACAGTCAATTATGTTTTGAGTTTCGCTATAAGAAGAAGTCTTTGGAGGACAACAATAACTTGTATTATAATTTTTACAACCATACCTACACTTTAATATTGTCCATGCTCCTGTTTTTATAGTATCTGTACTTATTATTTTAGCATTATAGGCCCCAAGTTCCTTTGCTCTTTCTACATATTTTGTCATATCACTTTTCATTTTAAATTTCCCCTTTTCCATAAATATGATTTTTCCATAAGAATTAGTATTTTACATATATAAATTATAACATTTCACAATTAGTGTGGTTAATTTATCCTAATATCTGATGCTTTCTTTTTGCATAAAATGCTTTTAAAAATTCATATTTAAAATTTTCATGTACATTCTTATGTATAAGTTAGTTCCATATTCTTAGGCATGTACTTTAAAATCATATAATAATTTAAAATTTACTTAGAATGTGATATTATACTTATATGACATTATACTAATTTAAAAATTCATAAATCAATTTTAACAAAACTTAAATTATAAAAAGGAGAATTTATATGAAATACTATTCACTTTTAGCTATTGGACTGTATTTACTTATCTTACTTTCAATAGGCTATTACTCTTACAGGAAAACCCATGACATTTCAGACTATATGCTTGGGAGTAGAAGTCTAAGCCCTATGGTTACAGCATTATCTGCTGGTGCAAGCGACATGAGCGGTTGGATGCTTATGGGACTTCCTGGTGCTGTATATGCTACAGGTATTTCCAGTATGTGGCTTGGAATTGGTTTAACTATAGGAGCTTATTTCAATTATCTCTTATTAGCCCCACGTTTTAGAATTTATACAGAAGTCTCAAATGATTCTTTAACTGTGCCCGATTATTTAGAAAACAGATTTAAGGATAATTCTAATATGCTGAGGCTTGTATCTGGAATAATAATTCTCGTTTTCTTCACTTTATACGTTTCTTCAGGTATCGTAGCCGGTGGAAAATTATTTAGGGACATCTTTGGATTTACATATACATCAGGAGTAATAGTTACACTGTCCATAGTTGTAATATATACATACTTTGGTGGTTTTTTGGCAGTAAGTCTTACTGACTTTTTTCAGGGAAGTCTTATGTTTGTAGTTCTCATCATGGTACCTGTAGTTGCATACATGAATATAGGGGTAGATCCCGGAACCTTTGTAAGTAAAGTAAAGCATATCAATCCAGCACTATTTGATATACTTAGAGGAACAAGTTTCTCTACTATTATTGGATTTTTAGCCTGGGGACTTGGTTACTTTGGACAACCTCATATTATTGTACGTTTTATGGCAATAAAATCTGCAAAAGAATTAAAATCTGCAAGAAGAATAGGTATAACTTGGATGACTGTTGGCCTTTTAGGTGCAATAAGCAGTGGACTTATAGGTCTTGTATATTTTACAATGCACAATCAACCTCTAAAAGATCCTGAAATGGTATTTTTGCGTCTTGGTGATATATTATTCCATCCATTTATTACAGGTATAATACTATCTGCAGTACTTGCTGCTATTATGAGTACTATTTCTTCCCAACTTTTAGTTTGCTCCAGTTCTATTACAAAAGATTTTTATCTTACATTTTTAAATAAGGAAGCACCGGAACACACTCAGGTATTTGTAGGAAGAATATCTGTACTTGTAGTTGCAGCTGTTGCAGTTTTATTTGCTTATGTTCCAAATAAAACCATCTTAAGTATAGTAGGACAGGCATGGGCAGGTTTTGGTTCTGCTTTTGGTCCAGCTCTTTTAATAAGTCTTTACTGGAAGAGAATGACCAAATGGGGAGCTTTATCTGGAATGATTGTAGGTGGTTTAACAGTTATAATATGGATTATATCAGGATTATCTGCTCATTTATATGAGATGATTCCTGGCTTTACCTTATCTCTCATATCCATCATAGTTGTAAGTCTTTTAACTAAAAAACCTGATGAAGCTGTAAATAAGGAATTTGAGACCATGGAAGAGAAGTTGAACTTGATGTAATTATTTAAATTACTCAACTTTCGCAATTTAAAAATATTGCGAAGCAAAGCTTTTGAAAATAACAAAGTTCAAATAACAAAGAA
>DAIMMR010000553.1:0-2335 GCA_036720575.1 Clostridium sp. | reverse complement strand
ATTGCTTTTCAATTTAATAATTACATAAATGTAGTTAATAGATATTTGAATTATGTATATGGTGGATTTTTTGAATGTAAAATATGTGGAGGAATGTTCAAACAGAACAAATGGGAAAACAAAATTTACTGTGATAAATGTAAAAAATATCAGCCAATAGAAACAAAAGAATTGGTATGTTGTGATTGTCATAAACCTTTTACTGTAGATTCTAAGGATAATCAAACAGTAAGATGTGATGAATGTTATAAAGTGTGGAGAAGAAACAATGTCAAAGAAAATGTAAGGCGTTTCAGAGTTAAATCGAAAAATGTAATCAGCACAAATTAAACACAATTTATTAAATAATGTACTATTCATGCGATAATTTAAGGGTCGTGTATTTTATATAATATTGGTAAAAGAAAAAGAATTACTTTACCTATCCCCTACCCCTTGTGGGTAGGTTAAGATATAAATACATATTGAAGGAAATGAAATTAATTAAAGAATGATTGAAATTAGCAAAGATGAAAAAGACAAAATCAGAAAGCAGTATCCACAGGTATTTGTTAGTCGCACTATGAAACAGGACAGCAAGCGTCATCACTATCGGATTGAAGAGTCAGATAAGTATCTTGAACTTATTGCTGATACTAATATACGTGCGGCAGAGATTCTAAAACAGCATAAGAAACAGCACCTTAGATTCTATCAAAATTAATTAAAAGAAAGAAGAATGTATTAATGGCAAAGGTTGCAAAAAGTGTATCGTTTGAAAAGGCTCAAATTGACATGAAGGATCATACAATTACGGAATATTTGAAGGATGAAACAAATACATACAAACTTGACGATATTCTTAAGGATTGGGACGGTGTAGACGGTATTACTTTTTCAATTAAGCAGGTAGATAAACTTGCTGTTGATGAAAATTCGGGTGTAAAGGATGATTGATCATATCGCAGAATGAAATTAAACGACAAGGTAATGAATCTTATGATGATTACTTTGTAAGGCTTTTTGAAAACAAAAATACATATCATCTTAATTGTCAGAATATTGCAGACTTACTAAATCATGAAAACGGAGAAAATCGTGGCGAAAGTTCATACAGGAAGCGTTTCACCTCGTTTAATGCTGGACGTATTTATGAGCGTAGATTACAGTCGAATGGAATAGTGACACAAATTCTTTCGATTTCTGATTGTCATGTGCCGTTTCAATTGCCCGTAAGTACATATTCTAATTATGTTGGTAAGGTTGATATATTACAGTTTAACGGCGATGTAGGAGACTGTCAGGCGATTTCAAAGTTTCCTAAGACATATCGTGTTAGTCCAATGGAAGAGCTTATAGAGACTCGTCAGTACATGATTGATGTAATTGATTATATCAAGCCTAAAAAAGTAATTGTGATTTATGGAAATCATGATATTAGATTCCAGAATTATTTTGCTAAAAATCTTGATACTGATCTGCTTGAACTTATGCCTAAGAGTTCTCTTGAACTTATTTGTGTCGATGGATTTAAACATTATAATAAGCGTGAACGTACAAAGGTTGAATACAAGCCACTTACAGAAGTCTTTGATGATGTAGATATTGAATATACTGATAATTGGTTTTGTCAAATTGGAGAAACAATTTTCTGTCATCCATTAGCATTTAATAGCCAACCATTAAAGACTGCTGAAAAAGCTATGTATTTTTTTAGAAATGAAGGATATGAATTCAGTTCACTTATAATGTCCCACACTCACAGAATAGGTGAATATTCTATAGGGAAAACAGATATATTTGAACAAGGTTGCACTTGTGATGTTTCTAAGATAAATTATTCTGACGGAAGACTCGTGAATAGCCAGAAGGAAGGATTCATTTATTTAGGACAGGATAAGAATGGCAAAGTAATTAAATATAAGCAAGAAAAATTAAATTGAATACTTTATCATAGAATGTGATATAAAAGAAATTTCAAATAGAATATCTGCACATAGGGCGTGGGCAGGGTAAACAAAATAAAGTTTGTCGAGAATAACGGCTAGAATATTATTCATGTGTATGTAATTCAAACAACCAATGATTATCGCATTATTTCCATTATGCGATTAATAAATGTGGAACCTTAATGCTACAGTTTGCATCGACTGTAATAGATGTGTCGTTACTAATTATTGACGGCGTTTTATGTTATTAAAATATTAAAGGAGTTTTATATAAATGCTTAAAAATGATGTTGTAAATTCAATTAGTGAAAAGTCTGGTCTTACGAAATCTGACTCTGAAAAGGCACTTGTAGCTTTTGAAGATGTTGTAAAAGAAGCTATGGAAACAGGTGGCGAAATTAACCTGT
>DAIMMR010000047.1:0-16400 GCA_036720575.1 Clostridium sp. | reverse complement strand
TCAACTCTCAATTTTCAACTCTCAACTCAAAAAGCTTTGCTTCGCAAAGTTTTTATATTATGTGCAAAAGTTGAGTAATTACCTAAAACTATTTCCTTTTGCTCTGTCTAATCCACTAGTTCTCTGATTTCCTCTCAAATAACTGCTTTTAGAATAATCTTTTATATCAACTATAACTGGAATAAATGTAAATATAAGTGCAATCATAATAACTAAAAGTGCCCTATAAAGAGAACCATGATCTGGAGAATTTAAAAATCCTACTTCCATGATAAGTCCTCCTAAAAATCCAGCTGCAATTCCACCTATTAAAAATCTCTTAAGTAAATTTTTATTATCAAATACAAAACTTATAGACATTGTTATGAGTCCAGATATAATTGTAATTAAAAGTACTCTAAGTATCATATATAAAGTAGAAGATTCAGTTAATCCATCTCTTCTGTCTACTAATAACCTCTGCTGCGTTGCATAATATATCTTGCTAAATGTTCCCTTTAAATCACTGGCATTTTTTACGTTATAATATTCTCCATGAGTATCTTTTGCAATTTTCTTAAGGGTAGTAAAATTATTTTCATTAGACATACCTATTGTGTAAATAGAAATGTTTGAATTTTTAAAAGGGCTGAGAGTTTTATCAAATTTTTTATTTAATCCAAAATTGTCTTCACCATCTGAAAGTAAAATTACCGCAGCCTTTCTTGCAGGTTTTTTAGTTGAATTTATTTCATCATAAGCACTGTCAATGGCTTCTCCCATGTTGGTATTTCCAGACGGAGTTTCATATTGTTTCAACTCTTCCTCAGCATTTTTCTTAAGGGAATCTGAAACCTCTGTCATAGGTATTATTCTCTTTGAAGTATCGTCAAACTTATATATTGAAACCCTATTTTGTGTGTTCATATTATCCATAAGATTTAAAACCGAAGAAAATCTCTCATTTTGAGGGTCAGTATTTGCCATACTTCCTGACGTATCTATTACAAAAACTATATCATTCACCTTTTGGAACTTCAATCCGCTGCTTTCATATATAAATTGAAAAAGCATGCCAAATACAAAAATTGCAATAAAAGTACAGGGAATCAAAAATTTAAAAGAAGTCTTTAAATAATTGTTTTTCCACGTAACTCCATTCAACCTTGGATTTATCATCTCTCCTACAAGACAAAAAGTACCTATACAAAGTGCTATGATTCCAAAGTAAAACCCCATAAGTAAACTTCCACTCATCTTATACTTATAAGCATTTATAAAAACTTCCCCTATAATAAATCCTATAATGCCTCCTATTAAACTCATAACGGTCATAGTTAAATTTACTCTTTTTTCTACCAACTGGGCACCCTCCTCATATAACAAAGTTCAAAGTTCAAATATCAAAGTTTAAATAATTTTTTATACGCTCTTTCAATGACAAAATATAGTTGAAAATTGAAAATTGAGAGTTATGGATGATTTTCTTCCGTTAATACTTCAGAAAATCTAAAATGTAACGCTATTGAAGCTTTGCTTCAATTGGCTTTAAGTTTAAGATTTTTCGTAACGTAGTGAAGAAAAATTCTCATTCACTCTCCACTCTCAACTATCAATTCTCAACTTCTAAATAACTTGAAACTTCTCCAGAAATACTACTGTATAGGATTTTTACCTTAAATTTGAACTTATTCGTAGAGATATTTTTACAATAATGAAGCACATTTAAATATTTTGTACATAAGTCTTAGTAAAAAATTTTTAACGGGCTGAAGGTTGTAAAAATATCCGGAGAATAATTCAAATTTTAAGTTGAAACTCCTATGCTAGTTTATTTCTGGCAGCAGTTTCTCATCTACTCCATGGATCAAATATCCATTTTCTATACAATAATTATAAAATTTAATTGAATTTCTTACATAAATAATATCCTTTGCTCCAAAACCACCCATCAAATTTAACTTTTCAATACCACTGCTCTTTATTTCATCTATATATCCTATTTTATAATTCCTGGTTTTCCTATCAAAATCAAAAGCATACTTTATAAAATCACTGCTGTAATCTCCAAAAAAGTATTTTTCCATGTAGGGCCTTACATCATAATTCATTATATAAATTTTCAAAGCTGAATTTTTATCCAGCATGTCGTAAAGTTTTCGGTATAATTCTTCTTTTGAAAGCACCTTAGTTCCCAAATTGGGAACATTCACATTGGCCCTTTCATTAAATTCTTCTTCAAAGGATTTTTTAAACTGATCCTCACTTAAAATATATTTAGTACAAAAATATATTATCTTCTCCAGAAATTTTTCATCCGATTCCTTTAAATTCTCTACTGTATTTCCCAGGTATTTATCTTCTAAATAGAATGCTTTTCCAAAATTTTTCTCAAGTTTATCCAATATATCATTTACTACATTTTCATAGTAAGCCCTTACATTTTGAGCTGTATATTTATCCTGTTTTTCTATAACTTCATTTTCACAACTTTTTATTATTTGCCCTAAATCCTTTATCTTATTTATGTAACTTGAAACTTCGCTGTGAACCTTTAAAAAGGTATCCTCGTAAATATCAAGAATTTTCTTTGATATATTTAATTTCAGTATTTCTAGTCTTCTCCCATATACATCTAAAAATATTTTATCCTGAGCTTCTTTTACCTTGGCACCTTTTAAAAAAAAACTTTTAATATCAAATCTAGGAGCAAATCTTGTTTCGTATATATCCTCAATTTCATCATTCAGCTTGCTTACAAATTTCAAGATAGAATCTTTTCTATTTCTTATATAATTTATAGTTTCTCCTTCATCCGAGGTCCAGTTAAAGGCACAATATAAATTAAGCTTATTGTCCTCAAGTATATTTTTCTCTATCAAAGTTCTCATATTATTTTCTAAATCACAACTTTTCACAGCTGCTTCGGAAGGCTTTTCAAAGTTTTCAAAGAAAAACTTTTCACATCTATCATCATATAACTTTTCTTCTATCTCCCTTAAGTTAAAACTTGATATTTTTTTCTCTACCTGTTTTAAACTATCTGCCATAATCCCCTGCATGTCTTCTATTGTTACTCCACCAGGAAGTATTTCTTCAACTTGCAGTTCAATACTTGCCTCATCAATCTTTAAAATCTCATTTATAAATTCCTGCTGCTTTTTAGAAAGTGTATTCATTTCCTTTAACATTCTTTCATAAAATGCTCCAAGCACAGAAATAGCAATGGCACTATTAGGTCTTTTCACCTGTGAAAGTCCTGCCGAAACATACCTGTTCATAGAATTATCACAGCTTATGTTTGATTTAAATATATTGTTGTCATAGTACTGATTTTCCGTATCCGAATAGGCATTCGATGATGCCTCCCTATTTTTTATAAGATTTATATAGGAAATTATTTCATAGTTGTTATCCATGGAACCTTTAGGAATTATACCCTTCTCATTTTTTTCTTCCAGCACATAGGTAAGATAAAATAACGGTCCTTCCCAGGTAACATTAAGCTGTGTCTCATCTCCATAAACAGCTATGTCTTCTTTAAATCTAAAGCTATCTTTTTGAAAATATTCCACTTCCCTAAAAAATCCTACTGTAACTGCCCCTTCATAGACCTCATCCTCTAAATTTTGACTTTTAATTAAAACATAAAGATCTGCAGAGCTGAGCTTAAATACCTCCAGCATCCTCTTTTTTAAAAGTACAGTCACTTCTGTAAGTATTACATTCAATGGGTCCTTAGATGTAGTAATTACAGAAATATTTATGCTGTCAAAGGAGTTAAACATGTCCCCCTCTGACAACAATTTATCCCTAGCTTCTGTAATTTTTCGATTTAAATTTTTAAGATCTTCCTTATTACTGTAAAATCTATCTCTTATATCTTTTCTCAACGTCTTTTTATTTTTAAAATCTTCATGGAGCTGGATGTTAAAAGAATTATCCGTGTCTTTAACAGATTTTGTGGAAACATTTATAAAAACTGCACCTCTGCCATTATCCCATTTTTTGTCTATACTATTTCTAATATACTCATAGACATCTCCAGTACTATCTCCTATAAATAGAAAAAGTATGGGATTATTCACATTTCTTTTAGTGTCACCCTCGTATATTGTTTTTTCCACCTTTAAATCATACTTTTCCACAAAATTTTTTAAAACTTCTTCCATGAAAATTCCTCCCAATTACAGATCTATATTATCTAAGCCAGTAATTTTTGTACTTCTTGAAGTCTTGAAAGTATGTCAGTATAAAAAGCATACAGTTCGTCACCATCTACCATCTGATACTTTCTAGTGTCCAGCTCCCCAGCGGATGATTTCACTTCTTCTATAATAGAACCCACTTTTGATTTTAGAATTTCAACTCCATCTCCTGTAGAAAGTTGTTCCAACTTTTTATCTGAAGTCTTATCTACAATAGTCTTTTCTCCCTTATCTAAAGCCAAATATTTATCAAATATAGCTTTATACTGATATTCTTTTTGTTTTAATACATTTATAAAAGGTTCTATATCCACTTTACTGTCTTCACTTCCATTATAAACATAAAGTAGACCTCTTTTTACTATAGTCTCAGTATAAAGTGCTCTCAAAAAACTATCCATGTCAGCTTCAGTTTTACTTAAATCTGCTATTATACTTTCAAGTTCATTTTTCTTATCCACTATTTTTTCATACTTTTCTACTTCTTTTTCTACAAGTTCTGTAAGCTCTGGAGTTCTTATCAGATCAATTTTAGCCTTTTCGCTGCTGCTGCTTTCATAAATATAATATTTCTGGCTGTCACTATCATGTACAGGTATCAACTTATTTTGAATAAGTTGATTTAAATCTACTATAGCCCTTTTTACCTCTCCAACATTTACCTTGTCGTCTTTCATTTTTATCTTATAATTTTTCATAAAATCATCTATACTAAATTCTTCAGTAATAACACACTTGTATCTTTCATTACTTCCTTTTTTTGTATCTACTATACATCCAAGTTCCACAGCTTTATCAAATAGATTTCTTACTTTTCCATTATATTTTTTTACTCTTTCATTTACGTAAGTTGTACCCCAAGCTTCTTCTGGAATTGGCGAAGGAAGATATACCCAGTTTTTATCTCCATTTTGATATAAATGCCTTCCTATTCCATCCCGCTCAAACAAAGATTTCTCATAAATTTCTTCATAATGCTTTATAGGAGCATACGAATACAGGGGAACTCCATTTTTAGTGTTAAGCCAAAATATCCTATTTGTAACCATGCTTTCCTTAATATTAATGGCATCTCCCTTATTTGAATTTTTTTTGTATTCTTTTATGCCCTCAAGAATTTTCTTTGCATTTCTAGGCACTGAGACCATGCTCCATGCCGGGAAATTCAACGCCTCTGTATTGCTTAAATGGAAAATAGGCACTGCATCCCTATCAAGTTTTGGTGCAATTTCATCCTTGACTACATTTATTATGGATTTATCCTCTCCATATTCAAGTGCAAGGAAATCTTCCATGGATTTTGTTATTACATCTCCATATTCTTCTGATACAAAATTTGAAATTGAACCAACTATATCCATATGCATTTCGTCAATCCATTTTTGGGATTCATCCAAAAGTCTCTCGGAAAATCTTCTTACAATATCATCTGCTTCTTCCTTGTTCACAATTTTTTCAATATAATCCGCTAAATCGGGTACTTTTACCACTGTCCATGAATAAGTCCTTCCAAGAGCTCCTTCTATTTCTTCTCCCTTTACAAGTACGTCTCCATCCTTTTTAAATATCTTGTTCAATTCATTCAATATTTCAGTATATACCTTATAAATATTATCATTTAACTTGTTGATATCTTCAATTACTTTAGTATAAAAATCAGTCATTCTCATTATTCGCTGTTCTTCCGACTTTAATATGTACTCGTCACCTTTAGCCTCTATATAATCATTTTTTTTGCTTTCTTTGGTAAACAACAAAGCTTTTCTTGCTTCTACAAATTTATCTTCAGCTAGTTCTTCCTTAGATTTTATTTCCTTAGAAATATTCATAAGTCTTTCATTTAAAGAAGTTACCTCTGCCTCTAAAGTCTTTACGACACAAAATCCATTTGAAAACAACATCCTGGATGCATAAAAAGGTCCTTTTTTAGGGTCTTTAAAAATTTGATTCACCATATCCTTAACCAGTTTTAAAATTTCACCTGGATGCTGATTTTTTACTTTATCATATTCATTGCTGGAGTCCCTTAAGTATTCCTTCATCTCTTCATCTATATTCACAGACTGTTTCTTTATTACATTGTCATAATTGAATTTATCCCTGTTTTTATATCCCGTCAGAGGTTTTCTATTTTGAAGGTGTTCTTCAAATCTGTCTATTACTGCATCTTCATCCAGCTTTACTTTTCTTATAAACTGATCCACTTCCTGTTCTTCAGGTGTACTTTCAAACATATACTGTATTTTTTCAAAAAGTTTATAGGCCATATAGGTAGTTATCTCTTCAAGAGGAAGTACTGCAGAGGATGCCCCTATCATTACATATTTGTAATTTGCCATGTATGGTTTTGCCATATTGTCCGTATTTTGTTTCAAGTTACTTATATAATCCTGTATAGCAAATACTCCTCCAGATTCTCTAACCTCATTTGACATGAAATTTACGATATTTTCTGCAGTTACGTTCATACAGTAATCATAAGCATTACTTATAGGTCTTCCATCCACATTCGTGGCAGAAATAAGGTGGCACAAATTGAAAGGAGGCATAGGTGAATCCACTGTAAGCCTGTTTCTATATTTTTGAGTAAATCTCTCATGCCTGTCTCCAATACCCATAAGATAATCCAGTTCCTTAAGTGCTGCAAATCCATTTTTTATAATATAGGATTGTGCGGACTGGTTGTCGGAAGTTTTGGATAAGTTAACATCCGGCATAAATAAATAGCTCATAATATTTACCTTGTCATCGCCTTTTGCTCCGTAAATATTATTCATTATTCCCCTTACTATATAGGCTATGTCTATGAAAGTTCCACTTCCAGTTCCCCCTGAAAGTCCAGAAAGTACAAACACATGTAAAATTTCCTCTGTGTCTTCCTGAAGAAGTCTTATTTTCTTTTCTAGACAATCCACAATCTCATTAATTTTTGTAAAAAGCAGCAGCCTGCCAACCTGTCTAACTCCGCCTGCACCATCAGTACCGCTTTCAGAAGACAACTCTGGTGCCAGCCACTCTTTTATACAATCATCCAGTATCTTACGATCGTTTAATATGGATCTAACTTCTGCATTTGAAAGCATGACAAGTTCACTTTGAGGATCAAGTCCTACCCCACCATTCATGGGATATCTTTTATTTTTTTCTCCCTGATTTGTTTCAAAACCTAAGAACTCAACTTTCTTGGGTTTATCTTTTCTTGTATTTGAAATACTGTCCTGCTCCAGCACAAATCTTTTATTTATTTGATATTTTAATCTCAGCATAGCATCTATACCTGTTCCTCCAAGTCCTATTACAAGAACTGGATTAGGTATGGTTTCTATACGTATCTTGTCACTTATTATTCCTCCACCTTTGCTAACTTCAAGGTCTTCCAGGTGTTCCCTAACTCTAGTATTCATATTTTACCTCCCTTTGACACTATTTTGAGTAAAATTCTAATGTTATACTTTTTGTTACTTTATTTAAAAACACTGTTACTTTATCCCTGTTATAAAGGACTAGCTTAGAACTTTCCTCTAGCTTTCTTCCCGATTTTTGCAGCTCACATCCAGATTTATTTATAAGTTCTATGCTGTCATCTTCTTTAAATACAAATTTTATATTATCCGTTTCTGCATACTCTTCTTTTAAACCTAAAACTTCAAAAAGTGTAAAACTTCCGTTGTAATTGTCCAGATTTCTAAATTGAGGTGAAAGAACCTCACTAGTATTTTCATCTTTAATATGAATTTCTAGTCTTCCAAATCCCTGTACACGTCTTTTCTTCATAAGTACAAAGGCTGCAAGGCCCATAATAATTAGTGCTGCAGCCACAGCTGCCCCTATGACCTTTGGACTTTTAAGTGCAGACTTATTGCCTTGAATATTTTTATCTGCAGAACTTTGATTTCCCTGATTTTTATAGTTAAATACATAACTTATCTTTATATTGCTGCCGCTTACACCTTTCACCTTTAGATTCCACTGGCCACTTACAGGTTTTACAATCTTAAGTACTGAATACTTCTTTGACTTTGTAAAAACCACATCACTTGAAGGTATCTGTACTTCCTTACCTGAAGGGTTTATAAGTTTTAATTCTAAAGGTTTATCTGTAATCATAGATATATTGGCTTCCAGAACATTTGTCCCTGGTACATTTATTTTAAAATTCTGAAAGGTTCCATCAGCGGCAATATTTCCCTGATCCTGAACTTTTACATTTGCGCTGTCTCCATATATATCCTTTATTATATCTGTAAGATCCGATGCCTTATTGGTTATGTAGTTTTTGCCCTTTGTTTCACTGGCTATTTGAGTTAACTGTGCTTTATCTACAGTTCCATCATAGTTGAGTCCTATAGTGTACACAGGATAACCTTTGGTTTTGCATATGCTTATTGCGCTATTTAAATCCTTTAAAGATTCACTGGCACTCCTTTGAGAATCATTTTTACCATCGGACAGCAGTATTATAAGGGGTCTATTATTGCTATTATGTCCACTATCTAATACCTTTGCACCTTCCAAAAGACCTCTTCCAATATCAGTTTTCTGCCCGAGAGGTATATTAGACGCCATTTCCTCTATTCTCTCTTTATCCGATTCAGAATTTATTGCATCCAGGTTATGTTCTTTTATTATGGTATCTGAATAAGCCACAAGTCCTGCCTTGTTTCCCTTTACCTGTCCCATATCCAAAAACATCTTTATAGCCTCTGTCCTTATCTCCTCTGGATCACTTTGTTTCATGGAACCGCTTGAGTCAAGCACAAAAACTACATCTACATTTGGAGATGACGCACTAGCATATACCTTTTGTGAAGGTATAAAACCTAATTGGAGAACATACACAAAAACTGCAATGAGAACCATCTTAGCTCTAGTTTTCACAGTAAATAACACCTCTTTAAATCATTTTTTAAAAAGATCAAGTATACCCTTTTTCTTTCCCTTTTCCTCTGCTTCTTTTTCAATTTCAAGCCACTTTTCTCTAATATAAACTTGATTTTTTAATCTACTTGTCTGACTAACAATATAGGCAGTATACTCTTTTAACTTTTTTTGAGAAATTTTTATAAGTATTTCTATTACTCTATTATATATAATATTTTCCCTTTCTTCACTTAAATTTTTCTTATTTTTATATAAGGTTATGAAAAAATTTAAAAATATTTTATACCTCTCATTATATCGGGAACCCATTAAGTTTTTATATTTTTTTGTAAAAAGTATATCCTCTATACCATCAACATATACATTGTAAAAGGTATCTTCATATTTGGAACAAAAAAAAGTCTTTTTTACCTTTATATGGCCTGTAAATCCAGAAAACTGCACTAATATATTAGGTAAAAGCCAGCTTAAGTATTCTCTATACTTTTCTTCACTCATATACGAAAAGTTATATTTGACCTTCTTAAGAAGTTTTTCATCATAGTCCATATCTGGATTTTCAATTCTCTTACCAATATACAAAAGTTCTGATATATTACAGGTGGTTGTAATATTATACTTTCTTTTTAATTTTAAAATTGATTCAATAAGTGAATTTTCTTCTTCTGCATTATCTATATTTAACTTTTCTTCCACGTCTGTTATAAACTTCTCCATTACTTTTTTATCCACAATGTGCATATTTAAGTTCTCAATTATATAATTCAGTATGCCTTTGTAACTTTCAAGAGCTGCGTCATCTCCATTATAAAATTCCAAATATAATTTAAAAGCATCTGAAAATTTTTCACTTCTGTATTCTTCAAAAGAATTGAATATTTCATTACAGTAATTTATAAAAAAGTCCTGATTTTCAATATTTTCCTTTAGCTCAAAAACATATAGAGAAAATAAAAAATTATAAGAGTTTGGAAGGTTGTACATATTTAAATAGACTTTTTTCTTCCAATTGCCATCCTTATTTCCCTCATCTACAACAAATTTCGCAAGCAAATCCAAAATAGCTTGACTTCTACCCAAATAATAATTTATGCAGTAAATTCTAATAATAATTTTTGAAATACACTCACAATCATTTTTAAAATAATTGAGAACATATAAGGTGTTGTCTTCAGATGCTATTAAAAATTTTATGCAGTTATTTAAAAGCAAAGTCACACTTTTATCTTTAAAAGTGTACCCGGAGTAAATTATATCTGATATTGTAGAAATTGAATAATAAACCGGGTTTTCTTTAATATAATCTTGAATATTTTTTATTCTATCTGGACTCAGCGAGACCTCTAGAAATTGTCCCATATTATCCATTTCATCCTGTGCCATCTTTTTACGCAAATTCAACATTTCATAAATATCAGTATCTTTGCTGTAAACCGCAATGTAATCAAGGGAGTCAAAGAAAAATTTATAAGCCCTTACTATATAATTATCATCACCTATGTCTCTGGACACTTTAAGTAAAAATGTAGTTATCATATAGCAAAGCTGTACGTCCACCTGTGTGCTTATCTTTTCAAGTCTTGCATTAATCTGATGAAAGAGTTCCTCATAGGCCTCTTCCGATTTATACTTAATTGCAAAACTAAGGGCCTTTTTCACATCTTCTACGCTGCATTTTTCAAGTCCCTTTTTTACTATATTATAAAGAGTTACACAATTATCCACTTCTTCATCCAGTTTATTGTACTCAAACTGATCTAAAAATTTTAAAAAAGGCAGAAATACTTCTTTTGAAACAGTGTATCCCACTTCAGCCCGCTTTGAAAAACTGCTTTTACTCCTTGGATAATCTTCTGAAAAATTTAAAATACTGTATTCATACATCTTTCGATTGTCTGCAAAATTAAATTTACTTCCCCCCTTGCTTATGCCGCAGAATATATAGTCTGTATTGTCCGGGTTATAGCAGTAAGTAGTAAAACTAAATTGCAGTGCCAGCTTTTTAGGCAGCGACATACAAACTGCCCCAATCCAAAAAGGAATGTTTTCTTTTACATCTGCAAGTATAATTCTTTTTTGAGAACTATTATACATCACAACACGTTCTAAAAGACTTGTAAATTTCTTACCCCTATCTCCTCCACTGCCTTTCAAAAAATTACTTATTTCATCAAAGTCAACTACATTTCCAGGGGGAATCTCCGTAATTTCAGGAAGATAGTCTATTTCAACAGCATTTTTTTCTTCTTCACTCAAACAATCTCTAAAAACAGGCGATTTATAAAGCTCTATGGGATAAAATTCCCATACATTATTTGATACAAGTACATGGCAAAAGTAATTTCCATATCTCTCTGAATAATCTTTTCCTACATATTTAATTTGTGAAATACAGTACTTTCCATTTTCAAGTCTAAAAGAAGAAAAAGATATAGGAAACAACCTGTCTATCTCTTCCCTGGTAGGTTGTGTCGGAAGATTAGAAGGTGGTATGTATATGCAGTGGCTTTCTATTTCCATTCTCTCGTTGTCCGTAATACCCTTTGACATGGAATAAGTTTGAAATCCCATTCCAGAGGACAAGCCCTTTTTACAGGACGTATAAAAAAGCTGCTGAACTGCCATTAACCATCACTTCCTCTTTTCTCCCTTAATAAATTTGTATTTATAGAGAAGCCACAAAAAAGGATCTTCCACCCTATGCGGTCTAAGCTTAGCTATCCTGTTACTTTCAGGATTACATCCAAGAGCTGTCAATCCAAAATAAGCGTACTCTTTAAAATTTGAACTAAGCTGATTTGCAAAATTTTCTCCGCCCCAGCTCCTGACTAAAGATTCCATTGTTCCATTTACATCCTCAAAATCTGCCAAATCAAAATATCCCTTACTTACATGGCTGCTTGGATAATTTATGCAGCTTGATGGATCAATCAGTGATTCCACTGCATCAATTTTTGAAAAAGCCACAGCCACAGGTATGTCTATAAGCTTATCCATTCCTATACCATTTGCCTTTCTAATAAGGTTTGCCGTTCTAGAAAGCAAGTCTTCTATCTCTGTATTTTGCTGTGGCAATTTAATATTTTTAGGTAACTTCCTCCTAACTTCCTCCAGTTGAAGAGGGTCAAGCAAAAATATTATACCTGAAGAGTTATATATGTACTTATTTACAGTTTTCATAGTATTCTCAGAATCTAGATCCTCACCTGCAGTATCAAAAAAAGCAATAGTAACCGCATTACTTATTCTCTTGCTTTTTAAAAGGCTTCCAAATATTCCATTATCCTTAAAAACAAGATTATATATAAGAGGCTGCTTTACAGAGGCATCAGTTTTAGCAGAATGAGTTACTCCTATAATTTCATTTCTTTTAAAAATAGGATTATAAAAGTCATTTCTATATCTATTCATAGTAGCATCGTTAACTGCTGAAAGACTATAATTGAAGGCCGAAGCTATCTCATTCATTATCTTTTGAATCAGAACTGCAATATAATGGCTTTTTCCTGACTCCTTTGCACCAATTACTGCAAATATTAAATTATCATATTTTCCAATTGAATATGGGAGTTCCTGATTACAGGTCGGGCATACTTTTATATTGGTTTTCTGTCCACACTCATTGCAAAATACATAATCCGGCATTTCATTTTTATCCTCAACGTTCTTTGGCTTTATAGGCGTTAGGTTTCTTGCATTTTCACATAAATCAGGATCATTTTTGCATATAAAATTCACTTCATTTAAAGCATGTTTAGAAAAACAATATGGACATATATAATCATCTTTTTTTCTAAAGTTAAGTTTCACAGTTAATCCTCCTCATTTAACGTAGATATTACAACTTAGATTTATATTTGTATACAAGAATATTTTTCTCCTAATTCATAAAAATATAGTGGAAAGTTGAAAGTGGAGAGTTGAAAGTTATGGATGACTTTCTTCCGTTAGCACTTCAGAAAATCTAAATCATAACATAGCGCAATTGGAGCTTTGCTTCAATTAGCTCTAATTTAAAATTTTTCATAACGTAGTGGAGAAAAATTCTCATTCACTCTCCACTTTCAACTATCAACTCTCAACTTAAACATAACTTTCAACTGCCAATAATATATCTCGTACATAAATCTAACTCTCACTTTGCAATCTCATCTCTACTTAAAATGCAGCTTTTCCTTAGCTGGCGAAACTATCCTGTATAACTTACTGTTAGAGTCATCTACAAAAAATAATTTCACATACATATTTTTTCTTATATTTTCAATAGGCAAATCAAAATCCATGATTTCATCATTTTTTAAAGTTTCATAATCTATATTAAACAAAGTTTCTCCGTCAGATTTTTGAATAGGCATATTCCCTATCTTACTGATTAAAACAAGCTGCGGCAATTCTATTTCGTCCTCTGAAGAAGATTTAGAAGATGGTGCAGACAAGCTTATCTTAGCAGATTTTAATTTACCCAAGAGGCTTTTTTTTAAGTCTATCTCATAAAATATTTCTTGAGGTACTTTATTTACTACAAGCCTTCTCTGACCTTCAGAATATAATGTCTTATTCTCATATTCCACCACAGTATAAATGCAGAAATAATAATTTCCTTCTTCTATTTTACTTATAGTGTAATTTCCTGTTTCAAAGCTTTCCTCTCTCTCTATAATTACATGAGAAGCACTGGAATCTGAAGGTGACTCTGGAAATCTATCCATCCTACAGCATAAAAGTACTTTGTCTATACCTTCCGGCCATCCCCATTCCAGAGACAGTTGTCCATATTTTATTTCTGCCTTTACAAAGGGTACATCTGGAATATTTCCATCATCAAAAACAGGCTCAATTTTATTATTCTCTGATTTCTCAGGTAATTCATCTATATGTAATTGTAAATCATCATTTACATTTTCAATTTTATCTTCATCCAGTTCTTCTGGAGAATCTTCAGCCTTTACTTCACTACGGCTTTCAAAATTTATATTCTCTGTGGAGTTTTCATCTTTTTGATCTGAAGATGAGTTTTCTATATAGAAATTATTCCCAGTAATTTCTGATATTTTTTTTCGTATATCATCTTCTGATAACTCAGTAAATTTATTTAGGAAGTTATTTATTTCACTCTGAGAAATATTATCTTTAACCGAAAATATTATATCAATTTCCTCAGCTAATTCTTCCATTTCTCTCTCTTTTTTTTCGTCCATTTTACTCATACTCCCTTCAATATTAGTATATACCATTGTATTAGGAGTTCAAAATTAAAATTTTGTAAATATAAAAAACAAGTGAAGGTTAATCCTGCACTTGTCCATCTTTTATCCGTATTATCCTATCAGTCTTATTAGATATACTTACATCGTGAGTTACAATAATAAAGGTAGTACCAAACTTATCATTTATTTGTCGAAAGAGTTTATATATACTCTCTGCATTTGTAGAATCGAGATTTCCAGTAGGTTCGTCCGCAAGAACTATGCTGGGCTCGTTCATAAGCGCCCTAGCTATAGCAATTCTTTGCTGCTGTCCCCCGGATAAGTCATATACCTTCTTTTTCTTACATCCAGAAAGTCCAACTAGTTCCAGAAGTTCTTCTGCCTTTTCCTTAGCACTTCTACCGCAAAAAAAATGCTTTATTCTGTAAGGCATAAGTACATTTTGTATTGCATTAAACTCGGGAAGAAGATAATGAAACTGAAAAACAAAACCTATACTTTTATTTCTCATTGCAGCTCTTGAATTTCTCCCTATAGTTTTTATACTTTTACCCTGTATGTACACTTCTCCTGTTGTTGGCTTATCCAGCATACCCATTATATTTAAAAGAGTGGTCTTCCCACTTCCCGATGCCCCTATAATGGAATTAAAAGATCCCTTTTCTACGGATATATTTACTTCTGACAAAACCTTATTTTTAACTCTTTTTCCATATATCTTATTCACATTTTCAAGTTGAATGATATTATCCATTTTTTATTACCTCCACAGGATTAAGTCTAAATGACTTAAATGCCGGAAAGAGTGCCGCAAAAGTCGACGCAGCTACATCAATAATAGATGATGCTAAAATAAATTTATGGTTCACAACTATATTAACTAGAGGCAATCCTTCAGAATTAACTATATATCTGTTAAACCCTTTTATGTACAACCATGTAAAAAGTAGCCCCAACGCCGTTCCCAATACTCCAAGTATAAAAGCTTGTACAAAAAATATAAAAGCTGCACTTCCATCTTTTATACCCATGGCCTTTAATATGCCTATCTGTTTATATTTTTGAACTACACTTATACCCAGTATACTTATGATACTGAGAACTGCTGCAAGAAGTACAAAAAATTGAATTATTATTGTACAAATTTTTTCTCCAACCATTCCACTGGCTAAAAATTTATTCTGATCTTTCCAATTCTGCACATTAACGCTGTTATCAGAAAGTATTTTAGTTATTTTCTTTCCTTCCAAGTCTGCATTATATATATCCTTAACTGCAATTTCTATAGAAGTAGCCTTATTTCCAAAACCAATTAAATTTTGAACATCACTTAAATCTGTAATAACCCAGGCTCCATTTATTTTAGCAGCTCCAAGATCAAAGGAACCAACTATGTTTAAAGTCAACTTTTTTCCACCCATGGTAAACAAATCTATATTATCTCCAAGCTTTAAGCCAAGCTTCTTCTTCAAGTCTTTTCCTATAATAACTTGTCCACTATTTTCATACATTTTTCCTTCATATATATTGCCTTTTATGTTATAAAGTGAATTAACATCTTCAGGCATAAATCCTCTAATCTGAACAGGTTGGTTAGTATCTTTTAATTTAATAAAAACCTGAGAATCAACTACAGGTGCCGCAGCCTTCACATCTTTATCTTCTTTTACAATCTTATTTTTTATATCACTCCAATTTTCTATGCTGCCGTTATTAGAATAAACCGTAACTTGAGCTGAATTTCCTGCAATTTTATTTAAAATGGTATTTTCAAGTCCACTGCTTAAAAGCCCTATAAATATTTGCACAGAAACTCCTACTGCAATTCCCAGTATTATGACAAAGGTCTGCAATTTACTGTGTTTTAAAAACTGAAGAGCCACTTTTGATGATATAAACAATAACTATCTCCGTTGCCAAAACATTATAGAACTGTATAAAGCTTGTTTAATTCCCTGTTCAGCCTATCCCATTTTACTATAAAGCTACTTTGGTTTGATATAATAGTCCGAGGGCTTAAATTTCCATACAACGCATGGTACATATTAGTAGTATCTTTTAAGTGATTAGCCTACTAATTCATATCTTGATAGATTGATACTTGCATTATAATCTCTATCTATAA
>DAIMMR010000552.1:0-2340 GCA_036720575.1 Clostridium sp. | reverse complement strand
ATAATCTTTCTCATATTGAATATATCCATAACCTGTTTCAGGTCTGTCAGGCTTCATGCCAAGTGTTACTATTCCCTCTTCATGATTCTGTATGAATTTATATCCATATTCTATAGTGTCTATAAATCTGTCGGATTTGACAACAAGATGATCTGATGGTAATACAACAATAGATGCATCTCTGTACTTTCTACTTATATGAAAGGCTGAAAGTGCTATACATGGTGCTGTATTTCTACCTACCGGCTCAACTATTATATTTTCAACTGGAAGATTTTTAACCTGTTCCTTTAACAAATCCACATATCTTGCAGCCGTAACTACAAATATTCTCTCTATTGGAATAAGTGGAAGAAGTCTTTTTACCGTCATCTGTATCATAGTCTCTTCACCCAATAGTTTCAAAAACTGCTTTGGCTTTTCGTCTGTAGAAAGCGGCCAGAATCTCTCCCCTTTTCCACCTGCCATTATAAGTGCACACAACATATGTTCAACCATCCCTTTAAAATTCTAGTAAGCATTTTTATTTACAAATCCCTTAAAAAATGTTAGAAAAACTATTTTTATATCCAAGAGGAAACTCCAATTTTCTATATAGTATACATCGCATTGAATTCTCTTGTCTATGGAGGTATCTCCTCTCCATCCATTTACTTGAGCCCATCCTGTAATTCCGGGCCTTACCTGATGTTTTACCATATATTTTGGTATCTCATGCTTGAACTTGTCCACAAAATATGGTCTTTCAGGTCTTGGACCAATCATGCTCATATCTCCTTTTAGCACATTGAAAAACTGAGGAAGTTCATCAATACTGGTCTTTCTCATAAATGAACCAAATTTAGTCTTTCTAGGATCATTCTCAGTCGTCCATTCCACTTTTTCATCAGATGCCTTTTGTACATTCATTGATCTGAATTTATACATGGTGAATGCTTTTTTATTTAATCCAACTCTTTTCTGCCTAAATATAATTGGTCCGGGAGATGTCAACTTTATTATAATGACACTTGCAAGCATTATGGGTGATGATAATATTATTGCAATACTGGATAATATAATATCAAATGTTCTTTTTACCATATTGTTGAATAAATTGTCTAATGGTATATATCTTACTCCCATAATTGGAATATTTCCTATTTCTTCAATGTATGGTTTTGAAAAACTACTATCAGAAAAATCCAGAGGTAATTGACACTTAGTACCACACTTTTCACATATATGAATTATTTTATTGATTTTATCATATTCATTAGACGGCAATGTTATAAATGCTTCATCTATATTACTGCCCGATATATAAGTTTCAAGTGCACTAAGATCGTCAATTATCTTTATCTTATCTGTAATACTGCCTTTGGATACAGACTCCGCTGCCACTTCCTGAAAAGCTTCCTTAAAATTTTTATTACATAATATACCTTCTACAACATAGCCCCATTGCTTGTTTTGTTCTATTTGTTCTACAAGCTTATATGTTATATTATTGCTACCTACAAACAATACATGTTTTACATTATAACCTTTTTTTCTTATACTTCTTAAAATCATCCTTAAGGAAATTCTTTCAATACAGATTAAACATATGGAAGATAAAAAAAATGCTAAAATTAAAAGCCTTGAATAATTTACTCTTTTTAATAAATACAGAAGAACCATAAATATAACGATACCTAGAATATTACATTTTATTATATTTGCAACTTCACTTCTTATACTTTTGAATCTGTATGGTTCATAAAGATCAAATATACTGAATAGGACTAAATATATTGGTATCATGAGAATTAATGGTAAAATATAAAAATTAAAAAGATTATCATTTGTACTAAATCCATTATATCCAAATCTTATATAGTATGACAGATTTATGGCTAAAAATATGACTAATGCATCTACAAATACAAATAATTTATTGAGATGCTTTTGATTTTGTTTTATCAACTGTATGTTCCCCCCATATTCCAACTTCTTTTTTCCATTATACTCCCAAATATGAATGAAAACAACATAATATTTACAAATTTTTAATAACCTTTCAGTTAAAATTATGTAAATTATTCAACCAAAATCCATAACTGCATATTTACCACTATTTTTTCTTTTTCTTCTTCTTTTTATTACCATCTTCGTCATAATAGGAATAGTAGTATCCATAATACCCCTTTCCCTTTGCTTCCACTTTGTTCAAAACCGTTCCAAGTATGTTAGCATTTACTTTTTCAAGAAGTCTCTTTGCCTTTTGCGCTGCATCTCTGTCAGCCTGTGAGGAAGCCACTACTAGAATAGATCCGTCCACATATGTGGATACAATCTGTGCATCTGTTACTGCAATTA
>DAIMMR010000551.1:0-2340 GCA_036720575.1 Clostridium sp. | reverse complement strand
CTATGGTTCAAGACCCGTCTAAATTCTTCCCTCGTGTGCAAATAGGAACTTATAAAATAAAAGGAGATAATGAAAGATGATAAAAAAAGTAAGTTTATTTTGCTGTTTAATTTTTATGAGTATTTTTTGTATGTCTGCAACAGTTGAAACAGATAACATTCAAACTGTAGATTATGTTGAAGATGGACTTGTTTTTGATAATGATGAAAATCAGCGTGAAGATTCAATACTTGAACAATACGAGTCTCAACTTGGAATTTTCATAAATGTTGTAGATAATCAATTTGTTATTGACTATGATTCTATTGAATCTGCAGTAAATTTTAATGATGAAGTTCTTAAACAAATCAAAGAAAATGCTGATTTTGCCAATGAATTAGCTGAAGAAAAGCCTGATATTGTTACTATTAACGAAGATAATACATTAACTTTTTCAGTTGACGATGAATACGCTGAACAATGGGATGCTTGGCAATTAAGTTGGAGTTTCTGGAAAGGCTGGACTTATAAATTAGATTCAGACTTTGGAAAACTTGTTGGAATATCTGGAATCGCCTATAGATTAATTAGCTATATTGCAAACGGTAGTTTATTTTATAAAAATATAATGAGCATTACAGATAAAAGCAGTCTTGCTTCAACGTTATCCACTTTGTTTTTTTACTTACCTGGAGCAGGCGTTAAAGATATAGTTGTTACATATTTACAAAATTATGCTGGAGCAATTGCCACTGGATTGGTTTCAATCAATTTAACTTTAATGACATTAAAACATGCCTCTTTAGGAACTGGCTGGCTTATATTTAAAATTGTTGACTTTATAGTAGGAAGACTAACTCCATCTCTTATTACATCTTGCTCAATGGTATATAATTGTTTCAAATATAATGCTCCAATTTACTGTAAAATTTCTCCATGGACTTTCAGTATAAAATATTCACTTAGCCAGTTTTAGAATTATAAAGGATGGAAACTATGAAAATCAAAGATAAAATTTGGAACAAGGAAAAACATTGGTTTAAATTTAAATTTAGTCTAATTTTTTTAATATTCGGGGTGCTTTTTACTTTACTATTAGTTTTAGAGATGACTGTTTGGAATCAAAATATAATTTTAAGTTTGATTTTTTCTTTTTCATCATTAGTTTTTTATGCTTTATTTTTTGCACCCTTAATAAAAGAGTTCTACTTGTAAGCTATGAAAAAGAGAATAATACATTTTTTTATTAGTTGTATAATTTTAATTTGTACTGTTACTACAATTTGTGTTATATATATTCATTCTACTAAAATAGAATATCCATGGTATTTTGAAAAGTTACGAATTACTAATAATCAAGAGTATAAAAGCATGGATGAAATTGGAATTGCAATTGTTGATTCAGGCTTTAATGATAACTGTCAAAAATATTTTGAAAATGATATCATTGAATATGATGCAACTGGAGAAGAAAATAATTCTGATTTAACAGGACATGGAACACAAATGGCTTTACTTATTGGTTCTAATTCAAATCAAAAGAATTCATTTTACGGAATTAATTCGAATGTACAAATCTATTCAATTAGAGTTAGTAATTCATTTGGTATTACAACTTCAGAATATTTACATAATGCACTAGAGTATTGCAAATATATCGACATATCAATTGTAAATATAAGTCTTGGTGGAACAACATATAACAAAGAAATTCAAAACGATATAAAAGAATTGAAGGCAAATGATGTATTTGTAGTTTGTTCATCTGGAGATAAAAAAACAAATTTTTTATATCCAGCGGATTATGACGATTCTTATTGTATTGTTGCTCAAAATATCGATGGTTCAATTTCATTAGATTCAAATTTTATATCTAATATTGGTAAAGAACCAATAAAAGCACCTGGAGTAGACATTGATGTATTGGTTACTGGAAGCGAAGAAAAAGATTATAGAATAAAAAGAAGTGGATCGTCATATGCGACTGCAATATTTACTGGATATTTATCTTTATGTATTTCAGGAAATAGATCATTAACACCTGATTTTTTTGATAAAAAATTAGAATTAGGGATATATGAAGATAATTTCTTATCATTAATTTAGTTTTTAATGAAAAGAGTCCCCCCACAAGGAGGATTTTTTTCATTCTTAGAGTACCGTCAGCCACCACCTCTAAAATGTGCGAGGCAAAAATCCCAGGTTCCTAAAGTTTTCAAAATGGTGTATCAACTCAAGATTGATAGAATAAAAGTTGTGGTAATGGTAAACTTTTATAAATGAAAGGTATCAAAAAATGAAAAAAGTAATAAGTTCCTATTTGCACCCGAGGGAATGATAAATCAGCTTTAATCGTTGTTT
>DAIMMR010000550.1:0-2355 GCA_036720575.1 Clostridium sp. | reverse complement strand
GATAACCAAACTTAAAATCAAGCTTTTTTTTGTCTAAATTTATGGGTTCATTATAATCTGTAATAATCCATGGTGTAATTTTCTTTGAAACCACAAGATTTATAGAGGTTTAAGGCGTTTTTATTATTAGTTTCAACTTGTAAATTAATTATTTTAACATTGCTTTCTTTTAATTTTTTAATTGATAAAATCAATAATTCCCTGCCATAGCCTTTTCCCCGATAGTCAGGCAATACCTCCAAACCATATATACCGCCAATATTATCAATAATTTCTAATCTTACTTTTCCAATTAAAATATTATCTGCTTCTAATAAATAAGTTATACCGGATGAAATTTCTTTTATATCATTATCAGAAAAAAATTCAAAGTTTGCCTCTTTAATTTTATCTATATCTGCAATTACAGCTTTTCTAAAAATTAGATTATTGAAACTTACATTTTGTGATGCATCCATATCTAAATTCATGTCATATTCAGAATGAGAAAAATCATCGGTTATATTTTTTATAAATTCAATGCCGCCTACAGAATTATTGTCGCTTAACAAAAGCATTGCTTTGTTTTCTCTTCTTTTGAATTCATCTTTAACCAATGAAAACAACCTTGTGAAAATTCTTTTTCTTCTGTAATCAGGATGTACCATGCCGTTAACTTCAATTTCTTCACCGCCAAAATCACAAATTCCTGCATATCCTATAAGTTTATTGTCATCGTATAACATAAATTCATTTATAGAATTTGTTTTATCGCTATTTTTACCGCTATTGCTCAGCTTATAATCAATTTCTATTTTTAAGCTTGTGTTATCATGCACAAAACAAATATTTTTTAAATCATTAATATCAATAAAATCATTATTATTTAAGTTTTCTTTTAGTTTAAAAAACAGATTGTTATTCATTATTTTCACCTCATAAGTGGAGACAAAATGTCACTACTCTATCATTTCTATAAAGTCTCCATATCCTTCTTTTTTCATTTCAGACAGTGGGATAAACTTAAGAAAAGCACTGTCGTTTATTATATGTACCGTACTAAGATTTTTATTTATAATTTTTTAACTGGATGCCTAATAACTGTTTTTAATTTATTAGTTTCACATTTTCTCGGATCGCTTAAGTATATTTCGTGATGATATCTATTATCTGAAATGTCAATTTTATATCCATTTTCTCTTGCATAATCTTCCATAAGTATTGTGGTTGCCGGTTCATCGTCATAAGAACCTAAATGCATACATTGAACACATAGCCCTTCTTCATAAGTGAAAAATTCAACTTTTGAATAGTCAGTTTTTTTCTTTCTTGTTGCTTCATTAATTGCCCAATTAAAGTCTTTTTCTGTAACAAAATCAGGCAGCCTAATTAAGGAAATAAAGTTCAGCTCGTCTTTTCTTGAATAATCCATGCCTTTAAGTCCGTCTATCCACCAAAATCCTTCTAATGGAGGAACAACATATTCAAAAAATCCATCTATCTTATAATCCCCTTTATAACTCATTTTTATTGTGTAAGCAATACTATATAACAATTCTATTGATTTACTATATTCTCCGTTTTCCCCATTTGGATTCCCTTTTCCCCTAACTGCAATATAGTTCATTTTAGGAATATTAACTATACTTGGTTTGTTTTTAGGCATATAGAATTCCTTGTATTCTTTTTTATAATCAAATGCCATATTTATTGCTCCTTTCGTTTATTATCATTTTACCAATGTACTTTTCCTGCAGCCGTTAGATCCTTGGCCTTTTTACATGTACTTCATTTTGAATAACAAAAAATGTATATTCCTATTTCTTCCTCCTCGATTTTTAAAATACACTTATGTAGCGAACCATAAAATTCTGTATTTTCGTTCATATTCTCTTACAGCTTAGTATATCACATATCACTATAGCCACCAACAAAAATTTCCATTTTTCTCACCTCTATTAATATTTTAGAAGAATTGATTAACTTTTTTAACATGCTTTCACGCTTATACTGAATGTGATTGGCTCACAGAACCAAATTTATTTTTTGTATATTATAGGTGAGATAGTCAAATTTTCAGGAGGTAATAATGCAGGAGAAGAAAAAAAATTATTACATTAAGGCTAATAGAATTTTTAACCCGATAAGAAAATACGGATGGATTGGAACAATAGTAATTGCAATAGGAGGTTTGTGGGAGCCTAAATTAGGATTGGCAGTAGTGCTGGTAATGGCCGGTCTAACCATTACATCATTTTTCAACGGCAGATATTGGTGCGGTAATATTTGCTTTCACGGGAGCTTATTTGATAAGATAATTTTGCCAATCAGTAAAAATAAGAAGATACCAGCGTTTTTTAAGTCAAAACCCATAAT
>DAIMMR010000549.1:0-2358 GCA_036720575.1 Clostridium sp. | reverse complement strand
CTATTGATTTTAAACAGGTTTATAAATATTTTAGCGAGTTTCCTATAATATTTAACTGCAGACCTTTTAAATATGCAGTAGAAAATAATATAGTAAACATAATTGAAACTGAAGCTACTATAAATAATCCGGGAACTATTGAAAGTGAGCCTGTAATAAGTATTTATGGTTCTGGTGATATAGTTTTTAAAATAAATGGGCAGCAGATAAGTCTTAAAGGTGTATCTGAAAAAATCATAGTAGATTCAGTCATACAGGACTGTTATGATGATGCAGGAGACAATTTAAATGGAAATATGTCAGGTGAATTCTTAAAAATGAAGCCCGGTGAAAATATTATAGAATGGAGTGGAAATGTTACTAAAGTTGAGCTTTTACCAAACTGGCGGTGGTTGTAATGATATGCATCTACGATAAGAAAACTACTAAAGGAAACTTTGATAACAATGGTCTTGGAATTTTAAGTGAAGCCATAAGCTGTTATATTACTGAAGAACTAAATGGAGATTATTCCTTAGAACTAGAGTATCCTGCTAATTCTAAAAAATCAAAGTATCTGGTTGAATGGAATATTATCAAGGCAGAGGGTCAGCTTTTTAGAATATATAAAGTGGAGAAGAGCAGTGATGGCAAAAATGTAATTAAGGTATGGGCAAAGCATATCTTCTATGACCTTTCCTATTATTTTATAGAAAATATGAAGGCTGAAAACTGCAGTGTAAAAACAGCTTTGGAGAAATCTTTAGTAGGAGATTTGATAACCATATATACAGCAGATAGTGATATTATAACTGCAAATACAATTGATATTGAAGAAAAGAATCCTGTAGAAGCCATATTTTCAATAATAAATATATGGGGCTGCGGCGAACTAAAAAGAGATAACTTTGATATTAAAATATTGAAAGCCATAGGAAAAGATGCAGGAGTATTGATTGCACAGGGTAAAAATATAGCAGGTTTGAAATTTAATATAGATACTACAAGTGTTGTAACTAAGCTTTATCCTGTAGGAAAAAATAGTATAAAACTTACTGAAAAATATATTAGTGTTCCCAACTGGAATAGTGATGCGTATCCACCATTTCCTATTATAAAAAAGGTTGAATTTAAAGATGCTGGAGATGAAGTTACTTTAAGAGCACTTGCAAAAGAAGCTGCAAGCGTAATAGGTTTAAGCAGGGTAAATATCGATGTGGATTTTATTGAACTTAGTAAAACAAAGGAATATGAGAAATATAAGCATCTCCAAACAGTTAATATAGGAGATTCAGTTATAGTAAGGCATAAAGATTTTAATATTGATGTAAAAGTACCTGTAATTAAGGTAAAGAAAGATATTCTAAATTGCGTAAATATTAAAGTTGAACTTGGACAGCCAAAAGATAGCATATTAAATCAGCTTGATACAGCAAATATTAAAACTACATTAGATGAACTTGGAAACAAAGTAGCAGAATCTTTTAGTTCAATGCTTTATTATGCAAATCCAATTGCACTAACTGTGGGAACAGCAGCAATAGAGCCAGTATATTTAGGAATAACAGCAGTTGCAGATACAAACTTATCTATGAACTTTACTATGTACTGTACTGCAAGTAGCTCATGTACAATAACAATAGAAATTCAATTAGATAATAAGGATATTCCATTTACTCCAAAACAAAAATTACAGCAGGGGGATAATGTTATAGGCATACCTCTTGGAATTCCACAAGTTCAGCAAGGAGCACATTATATAGCAGTGTTTCTAAAAGTAGATGTAGGTACAGTAAATATACCTATGTTCAATCTTCAATGCATGATTGATGGAAGAAATCTTCAAGGAGGTTTAAGTGCAGAGCATCCACACGCAGAATGCTTTGAGAAACAGAAGCTTGTAAATATAAATGGTTTATATTTGAGTAAAGTAAAGAGTAATTATGTAAAAACGGAATTGCAGAATCCTTTGACTTCAGTCTTAGGTGTTCACAAAACAGCAGATATAGCAGCAATTAGCAGCGGTAAGCAGATGGGCACAAATCATGAAATTTCAATTAAAAAGTTAGGTGAAATCTTATATTTTACTTCACAATATAAATACAAATACTCAATAGATGATAATGTTTTAATTTTAGATGATGATGGGCTTTACTTTAAAACAGTTTATGATGGCACAGCAGTTGATGAAAGTATAGATGCAGGAAAAATGTATAGTTTTCAGCTGCTTGACAGTAGTAAGTTTGTGAGTATTGAAAAACTGGAGGTAAAATGATATGGGTGTATACAGTACAAACATAGTTTCCCCAAAAGGAAGCAGTGGTATGACTTCAGTAAGTTCCCATAATGATGATACTACAGTTAAGTTTCCAGACATAG
>DAIMMR010000548.1:0-2361 GCA_036720575.1 Clostridium sp. | reverse complement strand
AAGGTACAGGATTCGCAAGGGACAGGCTTGCTTGTCATATGCAGCGATATTTCAGAAAAAATGGTCTTGATGGTTATGTTTTAAAGTGTGATTTATCGAATTATTTTGGCAGCACAAGTCATAAAGTCGCCAAGGATACAGTAAGGGCAAGGGTTGATAATGATTGGATTAATCATCATACCGATAAGATAATAGAAAGTTTTAATCAGGGCGAAAATCCCGACGTTGGTATGGGTTTAGGTAGTCAAATAACACAATTAACGCAGCTTGCCGTATTAGATAAAATGGATCACATGATAAAAGAAAAATTAGGCATAAAACAGTACATAAGGTACATGGATGATTTTATATTGATTCACCAGGACAAAGAGTATCTAAAATACTGTTTGGATGAAATTAATAAGCATGTAACCGGATTGAATTTAAAATTAAGTGCAAAGAAAACTCAAATATTTCCATTGAAACAAGGTATATCTTTCTTGGGTTTTAGATTCTATCTAACGGAAACGGGAAAGGTCATCAGAAAGCTAACCAAAGAGAATGTTTCTCATGAAAAGAGAAAACTTAAGAAGATGAAAAAGCTTGTTAATGATGGAGTTATGACAAAGGAAAATGTCGATGAGTGCTATGCATCCTGGAAGGCGCACGCAAAGCAAGGAAATACGCATAATTTAATATTAAGTATGGACAAGTTTTATAAAAATCTATGGAAGGATGGTAGTGCAAATGTTTAAACATGTTAATCAAATGGAGCAGTTGCAAAATGCAAAAGCCGAATTGACTAAATTAAAATCTACTGTTGGAGAGTTGCCTTCGGGAGCTGCTCCCGAAGGTGGGGAAGAAATTAAACAACCGCAACTTGTTGACAGGGCAGAGCAAAATAGGGCTGATATTGACTATTTGGCAATCATGGGGGGTGTTGATTTATAATGTTTGATAAAATCAAGTATTATTACGAAAATAAACTTTGGAGCTTGCAAAGGGTATGGAACGTTGTTGGCAAAACAAACGGATTAACAGAGGCGGAATATAAAACTATAACAGGATTTACATATCCTGCAAAGGAATAGAATGGAAATTGAAACTTACACAGAACTCTTAAAGATTATTGAGCAACAACAAGTTACTATTACAAAATTGGTAAACGAAAACGCTCAATTAGAAAATGATTTAAAGGTAATGTGTGACGAGTTTAATTAGGGAACAAAACGAAAAATGTATAGAATAGATTAAATTAAAAAACAGTTGACTATTCTTCAAAATTAGTTTATACTATAAATATAAATTAAATTAAAAGGAGAATAGTCAATATGGAAGATGAAAAAGAATTAGTAGTAATAAAAATACTATCGGAATTACAAAATAAATATGACATAAATAATTTAGAAGTAAAAGAGATACTTGATAGAAATTTAAGAAGTTATACCTTACTATCAAATAGTACAAATTTAATGGTTTCTGATTTACCAGAAAAAATACATTTCTTTTTAGGATTAAAAACATTAGAAGGTTTAGCTGAATTATCTATTGAAAGATATGAAAACGAATTAAATATATTCAGCCGATACATATTTAAACCAGTTAATCAAATTAATATTAATGATTTAAGAAGTTATTTCGCAACGATTCAATCTGAAAGGAAATATGAGAAGATAACTATAAATGGTAAAATGGCAGTTTTAAGAAGTTTTTTCGGAACATTATATAAAGAAGAAATAATTCCTAAAGATCCGTCTATAAGGTTGAAAAATTTAAAAGTTAATGTAAAAGAATTAAGAGAACCATTAGAGGTCGAAGAAGTTGAAAAATTAAGAAACGCATGTAAAGATATACGAGAAAAGAGTATTGTAGAAGTTGCGATATCAACTGGGTGTAGAGTTAGTGAGATGTTGAAGATTAAATTAAAAGAAATTAATTGGAGCGAAAATTCCATACTTATTCATGGTAAGGGCGGTAAAAATAGAAGTGTTTACTTTTCTGTTAAATGCAAGTTGTACCTACAAGAATATATAGAAGAACGTAAAGGTACGAGTGAATTCCTATTTTTAGGAGAAAGAGAACCTTATAATCCTTTGACTAAATCTGGAATTGAAAAAATTTTTAAACGAATTGCTGTTAGGACAGATATTGTAAACAATGTATCGCCTCACATACTCAGGCATAATTTTTGTACAGATGCCACTAGACGTATAGGAGATATTACAATTGTAGCTCAGCTTATGGGACATTCTTCGTCCCGAACTACTGAAATTTACAATAAGGTAAATCAGAATTTTGTAAAAAATGCATATCAACAATATCTATCATAAAAGGCGTATTTTATTTGGTTAATATTAAATAATTAGATTAAATTAAAAGCTT
>DAIMMR010000547.1:0-2370 GCA_036720575.1 Clostridium sp. | reverse complement strand
TTATATTGCAGAGCAGCTTTGCCTTCATCACCAGTACTTATTCGTATAACATTTTCCACATTATATACAAATATTTTTCCGTCACCCATTTCTCCAGTATGGAGAACTTTTTGGGCAGTTTCAACAACTTTCTCTACAGGTATCTCACAAACAATTATTTCTACCTTAACTTTAGGCAATAAATTAATATCCATAGTTAGCCCACGATAATACTCTTTATGGCCCTTCTGCATTCCACATCCTAAAACATTTGTAACTGTCATACCTGAAATACCTATATCTCCTAATGCTTTTTTCAACTCTTCAAATCTTCCACCAGAAGTAATAATATCAACCTTAGTAAGTTTATCTTCCATTATTTTACCTCCTTTAAACACATATTTGCTTTCATAATATACCTTATGCTATTCTATTAAAATTAACTCTCTAATTCAATTCTTATTTTAAACTAGAGTTCCCTTTCTTACAATAAAATAGTCAATTGTTAAACATTCATTCCTCCATAAGCTTCTTCACCATGTTCTGTAACATCAAGTCCAATCTGTTCATCTTTATCAGTTACTCTTATACCGCTTATAGCCTTAATTACCTTAATTATTATAAATGTAACTATTGCAGAATATACAACACTTGACAAAACAGCTATAAGTTGAATTAAAACTAATTTAGGATTTCCATGTATAAGTCCACTTGCACCAGCAGAGTTTATTGCTTTCCAAGCAAATATTCCTGTAGCAATTCCTCCCCATATTCCTCCTACACCATGGCATCCAAAAGCATCAAGTGCATCATCATATCCAAACTTAGCCTTTACAAAAGTAACTGCAGTATAACAAATAGCTCCTCCTATAAGTCCAATAAGTATTGAAGCCAAAGGACTTACAAAACCTGCACCTGGAGTTATAGCTACAAGACCTGCAACTATTCCACTGGCAACACCAAGAGAGGTAACTTTCTTTCTATAGAAAAGTTCGCAAAGACTCCAACTTATTGCTGAAGCTGCTGCAGAAGTATTGGTAGTTATAAAAGCATTTACTGCTACATCATTTATAGCAAGGGCACTTCCAGCATTAAATCCATACCAACCAAACCAAAGTATGGCAGCTCCTAAACATGTCATCGGCAAATTACTAGGTTTACCTACATTTTTTCTCTTACCAAGCATAAGTGCCGCTACAAGTCCGGAAATACCTGAACTAATATGAACTACATTACCACCTGCAAAATCCAAAGCTCCGAGATTTTTAAGCCATCCACCTGTTCCCCATACCCAATGGGCAATAGGATCATAAACCAATGTTGTCCAAAGTAAAACAAATACTACCCAAGGCATAAATTTCATTCTTTCTGCAATAGACCCTGATATAAGTGCTGGAGTTATTATAGCAAACATAAGCTGAAACAACATATATACTTGCTGTGGAATAGTAGCTGCGTAATCTGCATTTGGTGCAAATCCAACTCCTTTTAAACCTGCAAAATTAAAACCACCTATGATTCCACCAATGTCTGTACCAAAACACAGTGTATATCCTATAAGTATCCATTGAATAGATATAACTGCTAAAGCTGAAAAACTATGAAGGGTGCTGTTTAAAGTGTTTTTTCCTCTAACCATGCCTGAATAAAATAAGGCCAGTCCTGGAGTCATTATCATTACTAATGCCGCACTTATAAGTACGAAAACTGTATCTGCTCCATTTATTCCGTTCATAAAAAATACCTCCTTTTAAAAAATAATTATAGATTTTGCAAAACTTATATATATAATACTAATTTTTAAGCAAATTATCAATAGTAATATTGAAATTTTAATAATTTATTATAAATAGCATATTTTTATTAACAATTGCATAATTTGTTTCATTAATATGTATATAAGAATTTATTCCTATATATTTCAGTATTGTATATAAGATTAAGAAATATACTACATGCTATTAATAAATATCATAAGTTGAAATTATTCATTTCAACTGTTAAAAAAGTAAATACAAATGTCATTATTAAAAGCAAATTTTAATTTTAAATTATTTATTAAATGGAAATTTACTAAATTTTTATTATAAAATTTACAGGAATTATTAAAATTATGTAGAATATATTATACAATAATAATTTAAAGCACTTATTAATATATAAATAAATTTTATCTATGCTAAAAATCTAAACTGTATTATTTAGCAAAAGGGGGCAGCTTATGATAAAATTAAAATTAATGTATTCATTAAATAAAAAAATCAAAAATCAATCTAGACAGGTATTTGAAGGTATATCAAAAGGAAGAAAAAAAGCATTAGACAATTGGTTTAGGGATAAATAGTACAATTTGTTCTTTAAAACCCGATGCTGGAATCATATCCTCCATAC
>DAIMMR010000546.1:0-2373 GCA_036720575.1 Clostridium sp. | reverse complement strand
AGGTCAATTTAGGTTTATGAGGGCAAAGCTGTGTATTGAAATAAGATAATGTTTTCCTTTTAAGAATTTAGCGAGCCTTGATAATATCATTATTTTTAGTAAATTTTTTTCGGATATTAGATAGTTATCTTAATTGACGTTGATGGATAAAGAATTGTATGAGGGAGGAAGTATCTTATATTTATTATCTGTATAATGGAGTTAAAAACCCTTGCCTTTAGGTCAACCCCATAATTTTGAGTTTAGAAAAGCTAAAAGCAGAGATACTAAGCTTGAGGTGATAAAATGGAACATTATAGGGAGTCAGCCCATTGCACATATGATATAAAATATCATATTGTATGGATAACAAAGTACAGGAAGCCAGTAATTACTGGTGCAATTGCAGAAAGGACAAGGGAGTTAATACGAGAAATTTGCCAAGTAAATGAAGTTGAGATTTTGGCAGGGCATGTAGGCAGTGACCATATTCATCTGCTGGTGTCAGTACCCCCACATCTTTCAGTCAGTAAACTGGTACAATATTTAATGGAAAATTCATCAAGAAGACTGCAGATAGAATATAAAGAGATGAATAAACAATTCTGGGGACAACATCTGTGGGCAAGGGGCTATTTTGTTGCAAGTAGTGGAAATGTGATAGGTGGAATAATAAGGGAATATATCAAAAATCAGGACATGGAAGAAAAAACGAAGTCCGATAACTTTGATATTGGGCAACTTTAGTTGCTCAGCAGCAAAAAGAACCTACCGGCTTTAGCCGGCAATGGTTTAGTTATATAGAATAATGATTCTTAGAAATGTCATTATGCATTAATACATCAAAATTTATAGAATTTAAATGTAGATGTATTTGGTATCGATGATGAAAAATATATTAATAGGGCTATTCTAAATAAGCTCAAAATATTTGATAAATTCTAATATAGATGGTTTATTTGAAATAGCTTCTTTTGTATAATACAGCCTTATTTCTAAATATGAATAATTAATTTACTAATGTAAACAGCTTTGCCTCACTATGTATATTGAACTCAGGAAGTGGTGACTTGCCTTTCATAATGGCTTCAAAACCTTGATTAGGATACAGCGTTGTATAAAATAAATTTGTCGTAAACCGACCGAGAAGGCTGTTTATGTCCGACTAGAGACTCAGTGACACGCATCGCCCTCTGCGATGTGGGTCATGCGCTTTGAGGCTCTACCAAGGACATGCCGCACGAGGGAAAGGTAGACAAATTTAATTTATACAACGCTGTATCCTTCAATACACCATAAAGCCATTATGAAAGGCAAGTTGCCACTTCCTGAGTTTTCAATAAACTGCAAGGCAAAGCGTCCTTATTTAATAAGTTAACTTTTTATTTGTTCAGGAAAAGAAAAAGTTTAAATATTATTTTTGTGTCCCATACATAATATATATTATAGTAATATATAGGCGGGATATAAATGATAGATTTGAAAAAACACAGGAAATTTTGTAAAAATATTTTACTTGTCGTCATTTTTGCTTTATTAACAATTTCAATTACTAAAGATCTTTTAGGTATCTATGCTACATCTTCCACCCAGAAAAATACTTTTGTACCAATTATGATGTATCATCAAGTAAAAAGTAAAGGTTTAGGTAAAGATGTCATTAGTCCGAAGGAGTTCGAAAGCGATTTAAAATTTTTATCTGAGAACAATTACCACACGGTAACCATGTCGGATTTGATTGCTTATGTTTATGATGGAAAGGAATTACCGGAAAATCCTATCATATTATCTTTTGATGATGGATATTTAACTACATATTTAAATGTGTTTCCTTTACTAAAAAAATACAATATGAAAATAGTATTATCAATTATAGGAAAAAGTACAGACGATTTTTCAAAAGTTAAAGATACAAACACTAACTATTCACACATGACGTGGGATCAAATTAATGAAATGGCAGAATCGGGCTTGGTAGAAATTCAGAATCATTCTTACAACTTGCATTGTACTAATAAGGGGCGTTATGGATGTGGTCAAAAGGAAAATGAAAGCTTTTCGGATTATGAGAAATTTCTTAAAGAAGATATTATGTTATTACAGGATAAAATACAATCTGTTACCAACAAACCACCCAACACTTTTACATATCCATATGGAAGATATAACAATGAGACAGAATCTATAGTTAGAAAATTTGGTTTTAAGTCTACACTTTCTGTTGCTTATGGTATTAATGTAATAAGAAAAGGAGACCCAGATTCGTTATATGAATTAAAAAGAATATGTCGTTCTCATAATATGGAGATAAGTAAGTTGATAAAAGAAGGAATGAAAACGATTAAAAATATTTCTGAGGAATAAGGATGTTGCAAAACTGTCATTCTGTGCCCA
>DAIMMR010000545.1:0-2374 GCA_036720575.1 Clostridium sp. | reverse complement strand
AGGCGTTATCCTTTAGGAAAAATCGTTATCCAGGGACGTAGCTGCTCTTTACTCCAACTTGGAGAAAAGCAGATATCCCAAATCTTTGATTTGGCGATAGTCGCTTTCGCTGTGTGCGTGGGAGTATTAGAGTAGGTAGTCATCGGATAAAAAATATCCACATGGGGGAGCATGTGGATAAATAGGGGATATCTATTAACCTTTTAATACATGTTCATAATATCACAGACTTTTACACAAATCAATATTTTTTATCTGTAAATGCTATTTTTCGACACTAATTGTGAAACAATACATATGAATTAAGGAACGTACATTTTACTTAAATATATTATCGGAAGTAGTAAGAATTGTAATAAAAACGTTGACAAAACACAAATAACTGATATATAATGAAAATACAAGGTATACATATGCTAACATGTATATACATGTTAGCACCTTATTAAAAAATATATAGTTTATATCTGTAATTTTTTTAGTAAATAAATTGCAGTTTATATTTACCAGATTATTATTTAGTTTTAAACTTCCATTTCTGAGACCCCCATCTCTAGATATTAAAGTGATTACTTGAGCTATCACTTGGGAAGAAGAGGCAAATATGCATCTGGATCATAGAGTTCTAAGTGTACTTGAAATTAAATTTTATGTATGCTCAGGACTCTGTTTATTAATGACGTAATTTTCGAAAATTAATCATACTTAATTTTTGAAAGCCTATAATATTGACAATGACATTTTATAATTCTAATATTATAATTATGTTAAAATTGTTTTATATGGACTAGATGAAATTTAATAAGGAGTAGTAAATAATGAAAAACTCTATATATTGTAAAATAGCTGATGATATACGTGATAAAATTATTAATGGCAAACTTAAAACAGGGGATGATTTGCCTTCTGAAACAGCTTTATGTAATGAATATAGTACAAGCAGGATGACGGTTAGAAAGGGACTTGCTATTTTATCTAATGAGGGGTACATATATTCTATACCAGGGAAAGGATATTTTGTCCAAAAGCCTAATTACAACAAATATACTATTTTTTATAGTGAAAGAAACAATTTGATAAATGATGTGGATCGCATAAAACTTCTATCTGTGGATGTTGTTTTACCTGATGACAAGCTTGCAACTAATCTTCGTATAAGTAAAAATAGAAAGATAATAAGAATTAGAAGATTGTTTTATACACAAGGGGATCCTATGGCTTATGATTTAAAATACCTAATATATCAAAAGGGAGTTCCAATTATAGAAAATGAGATTGAAAATGCTACTTTTCCAGAAATGATGTCCAATAGGGCTTCTCTTTATAGTTTAAATAAGGAAATTGTAATGTATGCTAAAATGCCGGGAGAAGAGATTAAAGAACTTTTAAAAATGTGTGATGAAGTTGCGTTATTTGTTGTAGAGCAAAAATTAAATGATGTTAAGGACAAGCCAATTGGATTTGGAATAACTTACTTTAGAGGAGATTATATTAAATTACACGGTGTTAGTCAATAAAAGTAGGATTTAATTACTAAAGAGTTTTGAAAATGAAATAAATATTAAAAAAAGGGGTTGGTGCACTAATTAATTAGTATATCAGCCCTTTTAACACGTATACATATTTTTAAACAGTTGACAATTAATAGCGGAAAATTAAAACTTATAAAAATGTGCTAAATAAACTAAATTCAAGGCTATAGGGTCTAAACTAAATTCAGTTGAACAATTACAAATTTTGTTATACAATTTAAGAGTAAACGTTTTGAAATGCTGATTTATTGTGTAATTAATGAATATGGAGGTATGTAAATGGAAGAATTATATAAAGAAATGGTAAAACTTTTACAGAAAGAAGAAAGTTTTGTAGTAGCGACTATATTCGATAAAACTGGTTCGGCACCGCGTACTGCTGGTGCAAAGATGGTAGTTAGAAATGACGGTTCAATTATTGGAACCATAGGGGGAGGGCGTTTAGAAGCTGATGCCATAGATCTTGCTAAAAAGTCACTGTCTTTAAAACAAACTGTAATGCAGTCTTTTGATTTGACTCACAATGATGTAGCTTCTATGGATATGATTTGTGGTGGCAAAGGTGAGGTTTTAATAGACTTTATAGATGCTCAGGATGAAAATAATCGAATGATTTATGAAACAGTAGTAAAAATTCAGGAAAAGAGGGAAAAAGCGTGGTTTATTACAGTGCTGGATAATGTATCTGGTACTTCTAATTTGAGATGCCAACAATGCATAGTAAAGCCAGATAAAACTCTTATTGGTAAAATTGATTGCGATCCGTATATCTTGGAGAAACTGATAACTGGACCAGCAAAAATATCCATACATGCTGAAGTAATAGATAATCAGCGTTTTTT
>DAIMMR010000544.1:0-2388 GCA_036720575.1 Clostridium sp. | reverse complement strand
AATCTATCTTATTTATTAGGTACTGTTTTCCAGTCATCTAAAAATCTTTGTATTCCTATATCTGTTAGTGGGTGTTTAGTCATTTGTACCAGTACTTTATACGGAACTGTAGCAATATCTGATCCTGCTTTTGCAGCATTTATAACGTGAAGAGGGCCTCTAATGCTGGCTGATATAATTTCTGTTTTTATGTCATGAATTTTAAAAATAGCAGATATTTGTTCAACTAATTCAATTCCGTTCATTCCGATATCATCTAGTCTTCCTAAAAAAGGACTTACATAAGTTGCACCAGCTCTTGCAGCTAAAAGTGCTTGTCCTGGGGAAAATATCAATGTTACATTAGTTTTTATATTTTCTTTTGAAAGAATTTTTACAGCTTTTAAGCCTTCTACAGTCATAGGAATTTTTATTACTATATTTTTGTGTATCTTTACAAGCTCTCTTGCTTCTTCTACCATACCTTGAGATTCTAAGCTTATTACTTCAGCGCTTATTGGTCCGTCCACAATAGTAGTTATTTCTTTTACTACTTCCTTAAAGTCTCTACCTTCTTTTGCGATTAAAGAAGGATTAGTAGTAACTCCGCAAATTACTCCCATTTCGTTAGCTTTTCTTATTTCTTCTACATTAGCGGTATCTATAAATAATTTCATATTATTACCTCCTATTATAATTATATAAATTATGATTTACACAATTATTCTACCACAAATTGATCATATTTCTTTCTAAAATTCTCATCTATTTCATTGATTAATTCAACTTTTGGAGTTGAACACTAACAAATTAAAATAGGGGGAAATGATTATGAAGAAAATAAGGAAGGGCAGTTCAATTTTATTATGTGCTATTCTTGTACTATCTACCTTGATTGTAGGATGTTAGGGTCAGAAAAAAACTGCAACTAATAGTTTGATAGATGCAGGGGCTGATGTACTTGCAATGCATCTTGATTCTACTACTGTAATGCAGATTGCCCAGGAAAGAGGGGTGTATGGAGCAGGTAAAAGCACCCTTATGAATATACTAACGGGTCTTTATAAACCAGATAGCGGTGAAATAAAGATAAATGGGGAAAATGTTGAATTCAACTCTCCTAAAGATGCCATAACTTGTGGTATAGGTATGGTACATCAGCATTTTAAGTTAGTAAGAGCTTTTACTGTGGCAGAAGCCTATTTATTTGGAATTATAAGTTCCATTGGTCTTCACCTGCAGGCTTTTGGTTTTGTTGTCCCTACATATATATTACAGATGCTTCCCTTTATTTTATCTGCACATGGACAAAAAATATTTGTGAAAGTTTAAGCCTTCTGCAAGTTCGAGATGAAATGAGATTGTGAAAATGTATTCATACGCTTTAAAATAAAATCTTTATAGAATCTTTATACAGGCAAGTACAATCTTAACTCAAAATTTATGTTGAAGGTGGTAATATAGTAAAATCGGAATTAAGAAATTAATTTGAAATAAGGTTTAATCTTATATTGCAATAACAATATGAGGGGTTTATTAATATATTTAACTTAACTTTTGTAGTTTAAAAATATTGCGAAACAAAGCTTTTGAAAATAACAAAGTTCAAATAACAAAGAACAGATAAAGATGATTTCCCTCGTACCTTAGGAAATCTATAATTTTAATATTTTCTGACGTTAGAAAGAAAATTATCCTTATTTGATATTTGAACTTTGTACTTTGTTCTTTAAAAAAATTAATTTCGTATGTGCAAAAGTTGAGATATTTAATTTACGTTTAGAGGGTGTTAAAAATGAATTTAAATTTAGGAAATGTCTCAAATGCTCTTATAGGTAAAAGCTTAAAAACTGAAGAATTAAAAGGTGAAAAGTTCAATGTATTTTGGGGACTGCCAATAATGTCAAGTGATGCTATCTCCTCTGTAGCTTATGCTGGAGAAGAGATATTATTGATACTTATGCCGGTTATGGGCCTTTTGTCCTATAGATATATGCTCTATGCTTCACTATGCATTATATTTTTATTGTTTATGCTTATATTTTCATATAGACAAACTATAGATGCCTATCCAGGTGGAGGAGGTTCTTATATTGTAGCAACGGATAATTTAGGGACAACCGCTGGTCTTGTAGCAGGTGCTTCTTTAGTTATTGATTATATATTGACTGTAGCAGTAAGTGCTTCAGCAGGAACTGCTGCCATAACTTCAGCAATACCATCCCTGCTTCCACACACAGTTGTTATAACTTTATTACTTATAACACTTTTGGTGATTGGAAATTTAAAGGGAATAAGGGAATCTTCAAGGGTATTTGGAGTTCCAACTTATATATTTATATTTTTAATATTAGTTATGCTTATATGGGGAATAATAAAAATAAATTTTATGGGATATATACCTAAATC
>DAIMMR010000543.1:0-2392 GCA_036720575.1 Clostridium sp. | reverse complement strand
GTTTAAAATCGCTAACAACAAATACTGTATCTAAAATAAATCTATCATTTAACCTACTTCCAAATAATATAAGTGATCCAGAAGCTAGGTTCGTTTGTAACCATCCTGGATTACCATACTTATCAGTTTGCTTACAACAACAATAATAAAATGTATTTCCAAAAATATATGGATCTGTGTTTTCTCTTATCTTTTTATTATTCTCCTTATAAAATTTATAATGAACATATTGTGGAATATCATTTTTCTGAAAATATCGATCTTTCTTTGTGTTAGTTATTTTAACTTTCTTTTTATTCGTAGAATTACTTAGCCATTTATGAAGCCTTTCATCAATATTGTTATATTTAATAGGTTTAAATTTAGAAGGATTTTCCCATTCACCCCAAAAAGCTATGTCGGTTTTAATAGACTTACTCAGATCTTGATTTAAGCATTTGCCTTTATTAACCATAAATTTTCTTCTATGTTCGCCTAAATTGGATGGCATAAACTCATCTTTAATGATTCTTTCTTTATCCCAACGATGTTTTCTATTTCCTGATGAACGATAATTAGTTATATGTTCTCCTCCATTATGAAAAAACTGCACAATTTTAATACATCTTTTAGCATTAGGCATATTAATTTTAACCCTCCATATATTTAAACTGGCCTATAACTTAACTATAAGGTCTTTATTTCATAAGATTTTCTCAACTAAAAATACTATAAATTCATTTCATTAATTATACTTAATTTCAATAATGGATTTAAAATTTTAAAGGCAAGTCTACACAGTTCTAATTCCTGTTCTGCATTTCCATGAACTATGGCATTTCTTACTGCATATAAACATAGTACTGCATTAAGGGCAATTTGTTCATAATCTCTTTGTTTCATGCTTTCTTTTAATTTTTCTGAAACTTTATCGTTTTCTCTTAAAACTAATTTCTGACAAAATAATTTTTCTAATAATTTACGAGTATTATAAGAATCAAGCATTTTATTAAAGTATTCTATTACATATCCTTTAGATGCTATAGCTTCAACTGACTTTCTATCACTTTTATTGGGGTATATTTTAGAATAAAATGCATTAAATGCAGTCCACAAAATACTATATTGAGATATAAAGTCAAATTTATCCATTGAGTCAATTTCACCTATTATTGAGTAAGAAACACACATCCAAAATAAAGAATCATTAAATTGTAAACTATTTTTAGAAAGTTCTTTTATAGTACTTATAAATTCATTTTCTTCAACTTTAATTGGATCTACAACTAATTTAAGATACTTAACACTGTAAGGATTAATAGGAATATTTCTTTCTTTAGCTTCTTTTTGATTTTCAATAGTATATTTTATATTAGTATCTACCGATAAGCCTTTAACATTTTTTGTTAGTAAAAGAGTTTTTATAATCAATGGTCTTAATTCATAATCCACAAAATTATATGTTTTTAATAGATTTTTAGTATGTATTTTACATTCGAATACACTTTTCCCTTTGCTCTTATATTTAAAATCAATATTTTTTATTTCACAATCTTCACAAGAAATTGATTGTAATATTTCCTTGTCTAATATTGCAAAATCTAATTCACACCCACTAATATCTATATTTACTTTGACAATATAAAAAAAGTCATCTGGAATTGTATTTTTTTCTTGTAATGAATTATATTTATTATTCATTTTAGTTACTCCATTCTAAAAACTTGATAAGCTAAATTATACTCTATTTATTAAATAAATCCTTAAATATACTACTAATATTCTTATTTTCTCAGTATTTTTTAATATTGTCTTATTAAATCTTTCTGCTTTTTTTCCATAGATTCTTCAGCAATTTCAAATCCTCTTTTAGCTACTTCCTTCCAATCAATATTATTAAAAAATCCCATTATAATATATCCCCTTATAGTATATTTTGCTTGTTAATCTAAATAATTTAATTACTCCAAGTTTTAAAGTATTAATCTAAAAAGAGAGAACCAATCACAATGATTAGTCCTCTCTTAAAGTATAAAACATTCTATTCAATTTAGACTCTTCTTTAAAGGAAACTCCGCCTCCTATCGTCGGTGGAGTAAGCGACTCGCACTAAATCAAAGATTTAGGCTCCCTGCTTATCTCAATAACTGAAGAACCTGTTGAGGTTGCTGATTTGCTTGCGTTTCACCAATGACCTTTCAATCACTGCCAGACTATATCTTCACCCAGTATAGAAATATATGTACTTTATTCTTTGAACTTTTCTATATGCTGGGGTTGGGCACTTCGGGAAACCTCATCCCTACGAATTTCATCACCATACAAATTTCTGTAACTAACCTGCTTAGGTGGTCTATTCTAGTCGTTGAACCTTCTCCAGCCTTTCGGCACAGGAGCTTGGCTGCTGATTATC
>DAIMMR010000542.1:0-2396 GCA_036720575.1 Clostridium sp. | reverse complement strand
CCAAACGCTCTAAAAAAAGCTTCACTCTTACACGTGTTAGCATCTCCAATAATAACCGTTTTACCGCCGCCTAAATTAAGACCTGCAGCGGCATTTTTATACGTCATCCCTCTGGCTAAACGTAATGCATCTAATATTGCATCATCCTCATTCTCATAATTCCAAATCCTCGTACCACCTAAAGATGGTCCTAAAGTTGTGTCATGTATACAAGTAATACCTTTTAAACCTGTTTCCTTATCGTGAAAAAGCACCAGTTGTTCATAACCGTATTTTTCCATGTACTTGAACGTATTCATTTGTCTTCCTCTTTCTTTGTTTGATGTAAAACGCTTACATTATAATTATATCAATAATAGTATGAAAATTAAATCCTAACTTTAAAAATAAATCTTTTTACATGAAAAGAAAGAAAAAATCCCATAAATTGGGATTATTTCTTAGTCTTTTTATGAGCCAACGTTTTTGTTGGGTATTTATCATATATTCTTAAATAGTATTTACGCCATAATTCTTTAACGTGTTCTTTAGAATAAAAATGTTGAATATCAATTGAATATTGTTGGGCTTGTTGTAAAAATACTTCATCATCTTTGAGCCGATTTAATAACCCACTAAACTCCTCATTGTTAGTGCCCACAATATAAGGGCTTAAGAAGATATCTTTATAAAGGTCTAAATCTCTTACGACAAAAGGCTTTTCGGTATTAATACACTCTAATAATGTCATTGGGAATAATTCTTGGAAAGAGGGTAAAAATAAAACATCACTTAAATTATAAAGTGCATTCATCTTAGATCTATCAATAATTCCTAAGAAAGTCATGTTTTTAGGCGGGTTATCAATAAGTTTTTTTATCTCATCATACCCGGCAGTGATCTTACCAAAAGAGAAACCACCTGCCCATATAAATTTCATATGAGGATTCATTTCAGCTACTTTACAAAAATCAATAATCCCTTTTCTAGTTTGGGTTTGACCAACACCTAATACAACGTAGTCTTCTTTGGTTAATCCATATTCTTCTCTTGTTTTTAAGATTGTATTTTCATCTAAAACGTGAAAGTTTTCTTTAGAGACATAGTTTGGAATATAGGTAACTCTGTCTTCAGGAATTCCGATATTTAATAAATCTTTAATAAAGTATGGATTCACAACCACGACTTCGTCTGCTTTTCTATAAAATTTTAGGACATATCTTTTATAAATAGAAAAGAATAATTTGTTCATTTTTAAAGAGCCATCATTGATATCCGGAACAAAGTGTACATAACAAACATTAATTCTCTTTTTGTTTTGCACAAAAAAGAAATTCGGATTAACCGTGTGAACGTGTCTAATGTCAAACTTATTCTTATGTTTTTTATTAATCGTCATTTCAAATTCAGGAATTTCACTAACTAATCCCGTTTGTTCATAAAAGGCACTACCAACACCTTGTCCTTTAACATTTAAACCACCGGCGTACATATTAATTTTAATTTTATCCACGACTAAAACTCCTATTCTATTTTATTAAGGTATCTCTATTATATATGATTATTGTTTATTTTCAAACTGATAATTTAGGCTCAGTTAAAAATAAAACCTAAGATGCCCTCTTAAGTTTAAGTTATATACATTTTTATATTTTTAAATCATTTCTATTTCTCTCGCTTCTTAGTTTACTATACAAAAAAAACCTTTACAAATTAATCATCAAAAAAGTGTTAAATATGCCCTATATAGTCCATAAAATTTCTGAAAACAAAAACTATAGTTCGTTTAAAATATCATGGTGACCAATATCTATCATTAATATCAAATTCTCATTTTTATATGTCCAAATTACTCTAATTGACATATTGATGCTAGACTCAAATAGAATTTCGCTACCTTTAATTTTTTTCGTTCTAAGACTTGGATGCCTGTGGTTCTCTATAAATAAAGATAACTTATTGTAGAATAATTTCTTTTCTTGATCTTGTAACTTAGAAAAAGACTTTTTAAACCTTGTTGAAAATAATATTTCGTACGTCATTTTTGGGGTTCTTTATCATTCTCATCATCTTCATTTGTTTCTTCTAAGTAGTTGATAGCTTCTTCTACAGATTTAAACGGTCCAACAGTATACTTTGAAGGTTCCTCGTTGATTCTCATTACAGTTTCTTCTAATTTTTTGATGTATGATTTCGAATAGACTGCAACTGGTTCGATTATAATAATACCGTCTTTTATAGAAATCTCAAGCTGGTCTTTTTCTTGAAGATTTAACTGATGAATGATTTCTTTGGGTATTGTGATTTGAGATTTTTTCCTTAGCTCAATAATCATGTAATCCACCTCTTTCTTATTTTCCAATTTTCTTACTTTCCAACTATATTGTATCACTCAGTGAATAACTTTGCAATATTTA
>DAIMMR010000541.1:0-2399 GCA_036720575.1 Clostridium sp. | reverse complement strand
GAATACGTTATCCTTTAGGGGAAGAACTTATCCAGGCGCGTAGCAGTGCTTATCCTCCGCTTTGAAGAAGATGGGGGTGTTAGCAATGGTAGCGATCGGATAAATTTTAATTCCACAGTATTCATATTCATCATAAATTTCTTCTTTACTAAAATATTTTAAAACCTCAACACTGAGATTTGTGACTTCCGTCATCTCACCTGTTCAGCAGCTTATGCAGTTAGAACGAGTCCTAATTAAAAAACAGCCCTGAATTTTTTTAGCATATTTAAGGGCTTTTTCTTGAATAGTTATCATATATCTATCGCCTCCATAAATTTTATCAATAAGTTTTATGTATACATAATTGAAATCTTAAAAAAAGTAACCTATACTATAAAATATACTAGTAGTTAATTAAAGGCAACTATTTATTGATATTCTTATAAATAATATATAACTTAGCTTTTGCAGTTTGAAAAAATTACACGTAATTTTTTTAGTTGAAAGTTGAAAATTGAGAGTTGAGAGTGAAGGTTGATTTTTAGCTATTGCAAAAAATCTTTAAACTTATACGAACCAGCAATGCTTCGCTTTAGCGAAACGAGCCTTCAAAATTTAATTAAAGATTTTTTGTAGTGTAACGGAAAAAAATCCACATTAACTCTCCACGTCATTTTATAAAATATTTTAAAGATTATACAGGAATTACACCAGGTATGTATAAATAATAACTGCATCCTATAAGTGGTGCAGTTATTATTTATAATGAAATTTTCTATTTTAATGTTGGCAAACTTCCGGTTAAGCTTGTAATTATTTTTTTACTGCCGTATAGACAAATTCCAAGATAGTTTAATTCTGATGAATCAGTGCAAGATAATTTTTGTATGTAATCATCATATACCTTGCATTTTTGAGCTACGTCATTAAAGTCAATTACCGTTATTTCTTTGCTGTATTTTTCTTTTACTCTATTATAGAAATCCCTTATTTTATTTTTGGTTGATGATAGTATTGGTATTGGTATTTTTACAATTCCCTTATGTGGAAAGTTATCTATATCAGAAACATCTTCGCCAACAATACTTCCTATAGATTTACCTAAGGTACAACCTAAGATAGCTGAAGTATTGGCAATTAACCCCAAAGGCAGTTCTTTATCAATTATAATAACGCATTTTTTATCAGTACAGTTCATATATAAATCCTCCTTGTTTTTCTATAGTATAATATAATTATTTATTCATATATAGTAAAAAATTGCAGAGGTAAACTTAAAGTTTTATGAATGGCATATTTGGTGAAAGTTGCATTGAAAGGAAATATATAAGCATGAAAAAACATTTAAATATTGCTTTTTCAGTTATACTTTCAGATGCTGGAGAAGCAACGCGTGCTCTGGAGATAGCAGATGGAATTAGAAAATTTTGTTCTGAGAACTATGAAGTAGATATAGTTTTTTTATCTACAGGGAGTAGGTTTGAATAAAAAGTAATTTCTAATGGATTTAAAGTTTATAAATGTGATCCTAAACTTCCTGGAATAGGATTTCATCAGGATTTTAAACCTACTAGCTTTAATTTAATTGGTGATAAAAAACTTGCTTTTGAATTGATTATTTTAAAATTGTAGGACCATTGTATGCATCTTCTTTGAATGATAGAGTAATAGATGAAAATATTTTAAAAGTTTTTAACCCTGATAACAACAATTTGAAAATTTTTTGTACCCTTGGAAGTTCAGGGAAAAAGGAATACCTGTTTGAGGCTATAAAGGCGTTAACTCAAGGTATAGGCAGGAAATGGGGTGCAGTAATTCTAGCTCCTAAAGCAGTATGTCCAATTGATGAAGCAATTGCCTGTGCAAAAGATAGCTCAAATATTTATATAACAGATGCATTTGTACCAGCGCCCCTAGTTAATTCACTTGCAGATGTGGTTATATCTCATGGTGGACAGGGTACAATACAAACTGCCATTGCAAGTGGGACACCTATTGTTGGATTTGCAATACAGCCAGAGCAGCAGATAAATCTTGATAATGTAGCAGCTAGAGGTGGGGCAATAAGAATTCCCATACACAAATGGAATGCAAATAACATACAATCTGCAGTAAAAATTGTAAAGAAAAATCCTTCTTATAAAGAAAGTATAAAAGAATTGAAAAAAAATTTTAGATAGGGTAGATGGCAAGAAAAATTCTGCTCTTGCAATATGGAAATATATATTAAATAACTTAGGTTAGCAAGAAAAATTGGAAATATAATCTTATGACATTAAAAAAGCAATAAATTAAAATGAAATTTTAGAAGGGAGCTTTTGTAATGGAAATAGTAGATGGTGAATACATACTTACAGATGATGTTGACAAAATTAAACTAGAAGGAGTTTGTAATTTACTAAGGCAATCTCATTGGG
>DAIMMR010000540.1:0-2411 GCA_036720575.1 Clostridium sp. | reverse complement strand
GTGCTTCAGCACTTAGAAGACGTTATCCTTTAGGGAAAATCGTTATCCAGGGACGTAGCTGCTCGCAACGTAAACTTGGAAAAATGGGAGTATTAGAGCAGGTAGTCATCGGATAAAAATAACTTTATATAGCATTTGTGATAGAATATAATTGTTAAAATGGTATAGTGATTTTAAGTAAAAATTAAACTATAACTATAACAGAATGGGAGATGGAATTTAGTGGACAATGATAATGAATTAAATTCAATGAATGAGGTTATGGATCAAATTGATTCATCTATGAAAAGTGTGAGAAATGGAGAAGTAGTAAAGGGCAAAGTAATTTCTGTAACCGATGAACAGGCTACGGTAAATATTGGTTACATAGTTGATGGAATATTGCCTAAAAATGAGGTATGTAAAGATGAAAATGCAAATATAGATGAAGTCCTAAAAGTTGGGGATGAGATATACGTTTATGTAATTAAAACAAATGATGAAGATGGAAATGTACTGTTGTCAAAAATTAAAGCAGATAGGGAGATATGCTGGGACAGACTTACTGAGTTTTTAAAGGATGATAAAACATTTGAAATAGTGGTAAAACAAGTGGTAAAAGGTGGAGTAATTGCTAATTTATATGGCTTTAGAGCATTTATACCGGCTTCACAACTTTCAGTTAAATATGTTAGTGATTTAAACGAATTTTTAGGGAAAACTCTTTTGGTGAAGATAATAGAACTGGATAAAAGTAAAGCAAGAATTGTGTTATCTAGAAAAGAAGTAGAAAAACTAGATGTTGAAAAGAAAAGAGAAAAACTTTGGAGCAGTATATCTAAAGGAGACAAGGTAAAAGGAGTAGTAAGTAGACTAACTGGATTTGGAGCTTTTATTGATCTAGGTGGTGTAGAAGGACTTGCACATATTTCGGAACTTTCATGGAGAAGAATAAAAAATCCTTCTGAAGTAGTATCTGTTGGGGATTGTGTAGAGGCATATGTGCTGAATGCAGATAAAGATAGAAATAGAATTTCCCTTTCTCTAAAAGATACGGAGAAAAGTCCATGGAATAATATAGATGAAAGATATAACATAAATGATATAGTAGATGGAACTGTAAGTAAGCTTATAAATATAGGCGCATTTGTAGAAATTGAACCAGGAGTAGAAGGGCTTGTACATATTTCAGAAATATCTGAAGAACATATTGCAAAACCATCTGATGTATTAAAAGTAGGTGATAGAGTAAAAGTAAAAATATTGGATATAAATGTAAAGGGTAGTAGAATATCTCTTAGTATAAAAGACGCAGTAGATAAGCCTAAAGATGATTTTAAACAGTATTTAGATGAAGATAAAAGTGGAGTTACCCTTGGAGATTTATTAAAAGATAAATTAAAAAACATAAAATTTGAATAAAAGTGTTTTCAAAATCATGAAATGATTATATAATTTAAAGACGATATGCAAATTTATTAATACTTTCAAGTAAAATTTTGTAATATGATTATAATAGTAACAGTTTAAATAGTAAAATATATTCTATAATCCCTGTAAATAGATGGATGAAAGATGGTGTTCATATGGACTTTGTATTAGCTGATATGATAAATATGTCTGAACTTGAGAATTTAATCGAAAGTTTTTATTCTATAACTTCAATAGCCTGTTATGTAAAAGATATAAGAGGAGAAGTACTCAATATAAGTTCACAAAAATACATACATATATTTGGTAAATTGGATGATAACAAAAAAGAAGAATATATATTGAATCAAATTAGAAACGAAAGGAAAATAGGCGTTTTTAAAGGATATGGTAATTTAGTTTACATAGGCATACCAATTATCATAAATGAAGAGCATACTGGAACAATTTTTTTAAGTCCTGTTTTTCTTAAAAAGTCTGATAAAGATTGTTTTAAAGTTAGATTTGAAGAATCTAACTTTAATGAAGGAAAATATAAGCTTCTAATAAAAAATACACCTGTTATTTCGCAAGGGTACATTGAAAAGATTACCCAGTTTTTTCATTATGGATTAATATTAATACAAAAGGTAGAAGATAAACTTACCATGGATTTGGATATTAATAAAGAGCTAAATCAAAGTTACGTAGAACTTTTTAGTATATATGAACAATTATGTGCATCAAAAAGGCAGCTTAGATCTAAATATGATGGGATAAAAAAATTAGCCTATTATGATCAATTGACTGACTTACCTAATTGGAATTTTTTCAAAAAGGAAGTTGAAAAAAGAATAGAAAAAAACTCAGGAGATAATTTTTCTATATTCCAAATAGATTTGGATAATTTTAAAAATATAAACGATATCTTTGGATATGAGTATGGAGATAAACTGTTAAGAAAAACAGGAGAGGTTTTAAGCCAATTGCATTTGGGTATGGTTGCAAGGATGGGTGGAAGT
>DAIMMR010000539.1:0-2412 GCA_036720575.1 Clostridium sp. | reverse complement strand
AAATGGAGACTTATTCAAAACAAATTGAAGCAATCAATAAATTCATAGAACAGATTAATAAAGACTATGAATTTTATGGACAGCAACTTCAAACAAAGTCACAAGAAGTAAATGATCTCGAACATGAAATAGAACTTGATACATACGATGAGTTTGAGAAGAAAGCCAGAGCACTCAGGAAAGTATTAAAAGAACGTAGAGAATCAAAAGACATAGTTGGTTTGCTGCAACCAATGATAGAATGTCTTGATAAGCACAAAAGTTTGCAGCATGATTTAGCAGATGCGTTGGGTAAAGTGCGTAAAGAAGAGAAGTATCAAAACAATAGAAAGTATAAACCAAAAGTAAGAACAGATATGACTATCAGAGTTTATAAGTAATAAGATTAGAAAATTAAAAATCAAAAGGAGAAATGTTTATAGTGTTTAAAAACAGATATGAAATTAATGGTGATATTACTAAAATATTAATCACACAAAGAAATGGAAATAAATATATAGCATTAATTGATACTAAAGATTTACAAAGATTAATAGATAATCATTTTTCAGTTTACATAAGACCAAATAGGAATAATCAATTACCTTATCCATTAATGAATAAGGTAAAGAGTAGAGTCAATGGAAGAAATACATATACGTCTGTACAGTTAAATAGATTTATTTTAAACGTTACAAATGATGTTGTTGTAGATCATATTAATCATGATACATTAGATAATCGAAAAGAAAATTTAAGAGCTATTGAACCAACAAACAATTCTACAAATAGAAAAACACACAATAAAAATAATAAATCTGGATATCGTAATGTTGCTGTGATTGATGATAAATTTGTAGTACAATTAGAGATTAACGGTAAAAATACTAAACTAGGTGAATTTACAAATGCTGATAAGGCAGGTATTTTTGCTGAACAAATGAGACAAAAATATTATGGTGAGTATGCAGGAAATAGTTAATAACCGAATGAAAGAATAAGTTTATTGTATAATAAGATGAATTTCATGTTTCATTCAATAAAGGAGAATTAACTAATGAATAATCACGCTTACATAGTAGGAAAACAGATTAAAGAAATTCCAGCAATTCCAAAAGAAACACTTGAACAGTATAAAAAAGATGTAGAACAGTTTAGACTAAAAGATAAACTTCAAGAGCAGATGTTAGAAGACCTTCAACTGTATGGTGGTTGTAAGGTCTGTCTGCATTGTGATATGAAGGTTTATCCATTAAGTGGATATTGTGACTTAGGTGGATGCAATAACAAGAACACAGACGATATGTGGGAGTATAGAGGTTATCAAAATGCTGATACAAATGAAGTAGAAAAAGCTTTAAAGGATTATGATAGTAAACATTCAAAATTAATGGACAGATTAGGGAAGGAGTGAACAAATATGACAACTGAAGAACGTGTAGAGTTAAACAATTCTATTCAAGAGTTTTATGACAATGCTTTTCATTCAAATATGAAACCTGAAATAAGTGATAAAGCAAAAGCTGTTGCACTAAAATATATGATTATGTATTGGAACGAAAATAGTAATATTAAAATTGGTGGTGAAGTTTAATGTATGCGAAAGTAAAACTTCCAGATGGATTTGTTAAGGGTGATTGTGAAAATTGTCCATTGTGTGTATACCATCCTGCAATTGACGATACATACGATGATGATGGGTCTTGTAACGATGATGGTTTTCAAGATTGGGATGGGTGTCTCATTAAAGAACGTACTGAAGATGATCCTTATAATAATGTTGATGGCACAAAAGATTGTCCTCAAGACAACTGCCCAATGGAAATTGGATATGATACTTTTCAAGAAAAGGTAAATGCTTATAAACGTGATACGGGTTATGATAGCATGACACCTGAAGAAAGAATTTGTTCCAGTAATGAGATGATAAAGGAACTTGAATCTTTACCCAAGGTTAAATGTGGTGATGCGGTAGAAGCTGTAAAAGAAGTAAGATATGGCGAGTGATCAATGATATATTTCATTGTAAAGGAGATATTATAAAATGATTGATAAGGAACAGTGTGGTGAATTACTTCCTTGTGGCTGGTGTGTGAAGTTTGATAAAAGTTGTGAGGAAATATGCGTAAATGAATCAGAGGATAAAAATAATAAATATACTGTAAGAAATATTCTTAATTTAATTATGGGAAATACATATGTACATTTAAATTTTCATGATCCTGATTCCCATGAAATTAAAGGATTAGCAGAAGATATTAGATACAAAATCAATGATATTGACGCAAATAGAGTCGTAGAATATTTACAGGCAGATTCCAGATGGAATAAAAAAGGAATGAAATTATCAAAGATTATTTTTGAAATAGAATAAGATCAAATGTAACTTTCATTCTGAAAAGTTTTAAGTAGGTGAAATTATGAAACAAATTG
>DAIMMR010000538.1:0-2419 GCA_036720575.1 Clostridium sp. | reverse complement strand
ATGCTGATACAACAAGTAAGACTGTTTATGGTCAGTATAGTTCCTATTCCAAGGATGAAGAATGTGTGAAAATTCAGTATGGACACAGCAAAGACAAGCGACCAGATTTAAAACAACTTATGTTTGGGCTTGCCTGTACTGGTGATAGGACAATTGTTTCCGGTGAAGTTTTAGATGGTAATACCAGTGATAAAACATGGAATACAGGATTTATAAAAAAAATGAGAACAGTGGCTGACAAATTAGATATGAATACGCTGACGTATGTAGCTGATAGTGCGGCAGTTACAACAGATAATTTAGATGCAGTGCATGAATGCGGCCTTAATTTTATATCATTAATGCCCTCTACTTTTAATATTGAAAAAGAACTAAAAGAAAAAGCCTACACTAGCAAAGATAACTGGCTTGATATAGGAAAAATCAGCACTAAAAAAGAAGCTGCTGAATATAAAATACAAAGTTTTATTGATGAAATTAATGGGCGTAAATATAGGTTTATAGTATGTTATTCAAGCTCTTTAGATAACCGAAAAATTATTGCACTAAAGAAAAATATAAGCAAGGAAAAAACTAATATAGAAAAAATTATAAAAAATTTTGAGAAACAGGAATACTATTGTGAGAAGGATGCTTTAAGTGAGTTTCATCGATTTGTAGAAGACAATAAGTTGAATTTTCACATCATAGATGGGACTGTATGTTCTGAAGAAAAAAGAAAGAAAAAAGAAAAAAGTGGGAGGCTAAAAGCAGGACAGCAGGTAGAACTAGAAACTAAGTATAAGGTGAAGTTGAACTTATGTGAAAATGACGAAAGTATTGACAAACATAGAAATGAGGCAGGTATGTTTGTACTTATAACCAATATAATTGATCCTGAAAAGCTGACAGATGGAGAGGTTCTTAGAGAATATAAAGAACAAATATATGTTGAAACAAATTTTAAAGCTTTGAAAAACTCAGACTTTATTGATGAGATATATCTTAAGACACCAGAAAGAATTGAGGCTTTAGGATATATTTTCTTATTAGCTTTAATGGTGTATACATCTATTGAAAGAGAAGTAAGAAAAGCATTAAAGAAAGAAAAAGAACCACTTATAATACCAGGTAAGATAAAAAGCCATACCCCTACAGCAAGTAATATTATGGAACTCTTAGAAAAAATGTTAGTTTTAATTGTTACTTTTGAGGATGGAACTGTTAAACGTCAGATAAATAAAATAAATGCTAATCTAAAAAGACTTTTAGTGTTGGCTGGATTTAATGAGAAAATATATGTAGAAGACTATATTACCTAAAGGTATAAATTCCCTAAGCTAGAGTATATAACTACATAAAATTAGAATACCATTTTTTTAAAAAATTTAGCTGGTAAATTTATCATTTTATAGTTGGTATATACATAAAACATAAATATGGCTAATACATAATAAGGCTATGGCACAAGGAATTTCCTATAAATATGTTGGAAATTCCTACATGCGAAATGTACGTTATTAAAATAACTCAATAGTTTTTAATACATTATTTTTACAAAAATTATTTCTATATTAACATTATAGTGTTAATATAAGCTGTAAATAAAATGTTTTAAGGTAGGAAAAAATGATTAAATATTTTAATAGAAAAAATAAAAAATATGAAATAGAAAAAGTAGCAGGAAGCACTTATTTAAATTGGACTTATTCTTCTCCTTGTGGAATGAAATTATTAGAACTCATAATTAAGAAAAAAGTTTTTTCTAAATTATATGGGAACTTTTGCAATAGTAAATACAGCAAAAAGAAAATTAGTCCATTTATAAAAGATTTCGATATAGATATAAATGAATTTAAAGAGAGATATGAAGATTTTAGATGTTTTAATGACTTCTTTTCAAGATCTCTTAAAGATACTGCAAGACCTATTGATGGAAATAAAAATGTGCTAATATCTCCCGGAGATGGAAGGTTAATGGTATATGAAAATATAGATTTAAACAAAATTGTCCAGATCAAAGGATATACATATAGTCTTTTTGATTTAATAAATAATCCTAAAATAGCTGAAAAGTTTAAAAATGGCACCTGTTTAATATTAAGACTTTGCCCTACAGATTACCATAGATTTCATTTTGTAGATTCTGGTGTATGTGAATCTACACATAAAATTAAAGGTAACTACTATTCTGTAAATCCTATTGCCTTAAAAAATATCGCTAATCTTTTTTGTAAAAACAAAAGAGAGTGGAGCATATTTCATTCAGATAACTTCGGTGATGTACTGTATGTAGAAGTAGGTGCTACCTGTGTAGGTTCTATAATTCAAACCTATTTACCTGAAAAAAATATTAAAAAAGGTGATGAAAAAGGTTACTTTAAGTTTGGTGGCTCTACAGTTATATTATTTTTTGAGCAGAACAAAGTAATTATAGATA
>DAIMMR010000537.1:0-2433 GCA_036720575.1 Clostridium sp. | reverse complement strand
GGATATAAGGATAACTATGAAAATGCTTTTCCTATTTTAAAGGAGTTTGGATTTAAGGCTACCGTGTTTATGATTACAAGTAGTATAAATAATGAGAAAGATTTTTTGACTTCCAGTGAGTTAAAGCAAATGGATAGTTACGGTATGGACATTGAAAGCCACACAGTAAATCATGATAAGCTTGATAGGTTGACTTATGGCAAACAAATACAGACATTAAAAGATTCAAAGGAATTCTTAGAAAAACTTCTTAATAAAAAAATAAAGTATATTGCATATCCTTATGGAAAATGGAATGAAAATGCTATAAAAGCTTTAAAGACAGAAGGATACAGCATGTCTTTTACTACAGTAGGGGGGTGGGCTAATAAAGACCAGGGAATATATACTTTGCGCAGAGTATATGTAAGTGAAAGATATGGAATGAACGAATTTAAAAGACGACTTACAAATAGTAATTATGAAAATGCCAATAAGTAAAGACTTTTATCTAGGGTAATACGTTCAAGGAATAGGATAATTATAATTAAGATATTTTGGGGGGGTAAAAATTGAATAAGAATGTAAAGACACTTATAATAACAGCAGCTTTTGCACTAGCAGCTTTTCAATTTAAGGTATCTGCTGCGGATTCTTCACTGGGATCTCCTAGGATAAATATTGATACCAATAAAGAGTGGACTGTTAAATTCAGCAGCAATTTGGAGCCAAGTACTGTAAATAGTACTAATATACAAGTTACTGATGAAAATAATGCTCAGGTTCCTGTGGCAGTAACATTGGGAAATGATACAAGTACTGTAATGATAAGTCCTAAAGTATCAGGATATGATCCAAGTGAAAAATATAATCTTGTTATAGGGGAAGGCTTGAAATCAGCTTCAGGTAAAAATTTGTCCAACCCTTTAAGCATGCGGTTTACTACAAGTAATAAATATTCAGATGGGACAAGTTATACAGATCTTCCTAAGATAACTTCCAATAAATTTGAATATGCACCACTTTTGTCATCTGAAAAACAAGGCTTTTTCATACAATGTGATAGTTCATCAGATGTACAGTATAGAATTTTTGTAAATGGACAAAACGACAAAGCAGGCAATTATACTGAACTTACAAATGGATATACTAATGAAGATAGTGGAAAAATAACATCTTTAAAAACGTTGAGTGCAGGTACTAACGGTCAAAAATACAAAGCAGTAATTTATGTAAAAAGGACAGGAGTTACTGGAGCACATAAAGATACAAATACAGATTATGATAATTATTTCGTAGATTATTTTAGATGTGTGGATAATGTAGATAGCAAGTCTAGTGAATTTGTAAATTATGATATATCTTTAGATGATATGGTAAATACGCAGTTAAATTCGGATAGCACACCTGTATTTGTAGCGGCCAATGTAATGGACGATGCTGCAACTAAAAATCAGATAAAATATTATGCCGATCCAAATAATTTTCTTGACAGTTATGGTAAATATCAATTTTTAAAGCTTACATATTCTGATGGGGTTACAGCAGACAGCCTAAATAATTTTCTAAAGGGACAAGGAATTTTTGATGGAAAAGGACAAGCATTTTTAGATGCAGCTAAAAATAATAATATAAGTGTAGCTTATTTAGTTTCACATGCTATGCTCGAAACAGAAAATGGTACTTCTAAGCTCGCAAATGGTGGAGCAACGGATAGTAGTGGAAATTATATTCATGGAGTACCTGTATATAATTTCTTTGGAATAAATGCTACAGATGATAATGCTGTTTTAAATGGAACTAAATTTGCATATGAAAATAAATGGACTACTGTAGAGAGCGCTATTTCAGGTGGAGCACAGTGGATAGGAAAGTGGTATATAAACAATCCATCAATGAATCAGAATACACTTTATAAAATGAGGTGGAATCCTGGAAAACCTGGACAGCATGAATATGCTACGGATATATCTTGGGCTTATAAACAAATACCAAATATAATAAATGAGATGCAAGATATAATAGGAAATTCCAATTTGACATTGGAATTTGAAATACCTAAATACAAGTAGAAGATACAAATATATTAAAAGCACTATCAAAATCAATGATGATTAGATAGTGTTTTTTATTTAAATAATTCTCCTTAATTTAATATATTTTTTATTTTTGATAAATCTTCATCTTCTACAAATGGTGCACAAAATTGAAAAGCTTTTTCATGGCCGCATTCTGAACATACACAATTACAAACATCGTAGGGGATACCATCAACTATGGATACATTTGAATTTTCAGCTAAATATTCTCCTCCGCATATTTCACAGGGAGTATCATTTATAACTAGGTATTCACTTTCTATATATTTCATTATATCTCTAATGGTCATTATTAACCTCCAATTTAAAAATTATCACAACATAAATGGTAACACTATTAAAAGGGATTTTCAAT
>DAIMMR010000536.1:0-2437 GCA_036720575.1 Clostridium sp. | reverse complement strand
TATTATATCTAATTTATATGAGTATTTATACTTTAATTTAAAATTGTTCTTTTATTTAAAAAAATAAATAAGGTGGTGATATAATGAAACATATATTTATGGGACAAATTAATACTGTTGAAAACTATTGTTTATGTACTTATACTAATGATATTTATAGAAAACCTTACCCTTGCTTACTAAGCAAGGAAATAAATAGTTTTTTTATTTATTCACAGCTTAAACCATTTATTAAAAATATAAGTGGAATAATTAAAATTAATAAAGAAACAAAATATGGGAAAATATTAGAAACTGATTTGATTAAAGAAAAATGTTTAGAAAATAGCTGTGTTAAACTTGATAATGAAGAATATTGCATAAATAAAGTAGTACAATGTACTAATGGAGATGTTATCTGTTATACTAATAAAGTTATAGAAGAAATTCAAGACGAAAAATCATTAGAAGTTTGTAACAAAATTATAGAGGATTTTGAAAAATATAGGATACAAAGAATGAAACAAAAACGAGAAGAAAAGAAATCTTATAAAAACAAAAAATGGTATGAATTTTGGAAGAAAGAAGGTGATTAATTGGATGAGTCTTTTAAACAAAAATTAAGATGGAAAGTCTATAATAAAGAATTTAAACAATTAAATGAATTTGAATATAGTTGTTTTAAGTTTAAATTTAATATACAATCTCAAAAATTACAAGAACAATTCGTTGAACTTATATGTACTGATAAAACCTTAATGCCTTGGGATTTAGGAAACTTCTTCTTACAGAATAATATTAAATTTAAAATTAAATTTAGATATGTTAAAGGACTTGGATTTAAAGGTAATTACGTTTTATTTAAAACTGTTAAGTGGATGCAAAAAGAACAACTAAAAATATTTATAAAAGAATTTATAAGTAACTATAAATTTAATATACAATTGAATAAAAAAGAAATAAATAATAAAAATAGAATAAATTTTGAATTCCAATACATGAATGTAAAAAAGAAAACAATTTATTGTATACAAGCTGATAGCAATATTTGGTGGAAACCTAAAAGAATTATAAAAAATACTAATAATTATGACTATAAATCTATAGGTTGGTTATTTGTTCAATTTGCTAAGATGAAAATAAAGGAGATGTAATTTTGTGTAAATTCACAGTTCATTCTAAATTTAGATATTCTAATAGATTTTTAGATACTAAATTCAAAGATGAAAATGCTTATAAAAAATATATTCATGAAAATCCAGATTGGGAGCAACAAATAATATCACAAATGAAGAATCTTTTTAATAACAGTGAATTAATCTATACTGGTCAAATAGGTAATTCTGATAAAGATTGTAATTATTACGCTAATACAACCGATATGATAACTTTTGTAGTAGATATTAAAAATGAAAGTATACTTACTTGTTATAAAATATTCTATGATTTAAATGACAAATTAGATAAGGAAATGGCTAAAAATATTCTTAAAGAAATACATAGTTATCAGAAGAAAAAAGATAAAGAAGATATAAAAATTAAAAAACAAATTGATAAACTTGATTTCAATATTACTTCTACTAAAAATGAAATGGATAAAGTTAAAAATATATTAAAGACTCTTGAAAATAAGATTAATACATTTGAACAAGAAAAGGAATTAAAAACTAAAGATATTCAAATGACCGAATATTATATTAGTAAATTAGCAACTAAATTATGTTATAGTGTTGAGTTATTAAATGATTTAAATTGAAAATAAATAATAGAAAAGAGGTAATTAAAATGGCTCAATTATATTTTAGATATTCAACTATGAATTCTGGTAAGACTGCAAATTTACTTATGGTTGCACATAACTATGAAGAACAAAATAAACAAGTATTGATTTTTAAACCTACTTTAGATACTCGTTCTACAAAAAATAAAATAGAAAGTAGAATAGGAATGTCTCATAATTGTATTGATATTGATAAAGAATTTGAAATATTAAAATGTGTAGCCATATGGAGATGTGAAAACAAATCTAATAACTTATGTTGTATATTAGTAGATGAAGCTCAATTTTTAACTAAAGATCAAGTTTTAGATTTAACTTATGTTGTAGATTTATTTAAAATTCCAGTAATATGTTATGGACTAAAGAATTCATTTGTTAATGGAGAATTATTCGAAGGTTCAAAGTTTCTTCTATATTATTCCGATAAAATTGAGGAACTAAAAAATGTATGTATATGGTGTAATAAGAAAGCAACTATGAACTTACATATTGTAAATAGTATACCTACATATTCAGGAGATATGATTCATTGTGGTGATACTAAAGCAAGCGAAGACTATTATATACCTACTTGTAGAGAACATTATTTTCATCCAGAATTAGATAAATTATACACTTATTAAAAGTAATATTTTATAGTGAATTAAAAATAAATAACAATAGAAAGGAAATGATTAT
>DAIMMR010000535.1:0-2438 GCA_036720575.1 Clostridium sp. | reverse complement strand
TTTCCATATATTAATATGACTTTAATATATTTTTAATATTTATTACAAAATCTAACATCAGGTTTAAAACCAGACCTAAAACCAAATTAAAACTAAATTAGTAACGTTGCAAATTTGCTGAAAATTCAAAGATAAATTTTTTGAGAATATATTTTGCTTTGATTATTGACTTTTTAAGGCTTGTTATTTTACAGAACTTTCAGTACGTTACCAAAATTATTCTAGGATAAAACAGTAAAATTAATTCTCTAGCTTAAAGCTGATCAAACCAAAGTGATAAGTAAATTCTGAATGTTATTTTCCACGCTAAATTTCTTCTCGTATCTTATATGTCACATTTGTAAAATGACTTTAAATTATTTACTTAAATTGACAAAGAGTTGACTTATTGCGTGGCTAGATATAGGAAATAAAGGCCGATTATTATAATTGATACTCCTATTACTCTATCCATGAAGTCACCACTCATTCTGGTGGTTTCTTTAATTTTTTTACCTATTGAACCACCAATAGAGCTGATCACCATAAGAGGAATACTTAGACCAACAGCGTATATTAACATAGTAAGTATTCCTTGAAGCGGCGTTTGATATAATCCTATATAAGTTAATACAATTATTAGCATCGGAGCACCTCTACCTATTGTAATTGCCCCAAAAGAAAGCCCAATCAAGAATGCTCCCATTATTGTGTAAGAGTTAGGTAATTTAAAAAAATTGTATATGCTTCGTATTGGTGGTTTGTAAACATGTAATAGTTGTAATCCCATTGCAATCATTAATATACCACCAATTGTCCAAGCGATTGCACTGTCTAAAAACAATATATATTTACCAATGTATCCAGCAATAAATCCAAGTGGCAATAGTACTAGCACAGTGCCTATTGAAAATGAGAAAACTAGTTTAAGTATATTCGAAAGTGATAAATTCGTTTTTCCGCTTGTAAGGTATCCTATTAATCCTAAGCATAATACGCTATTACATGGGCAGATACCTGCTAATAGCCCAAAAACAAATATACCAGTTACAGAAGGGTCAAATGTTGCTGTCATAAGCTCATCCTATTAGACTAATTAATTTTGTATCCAACTGTAAATCTATCTCATTTAGGGCGCAACCAGAAAATCCTAAATATCGTATTTGCCTAGATTTCAGATAGTAAAGTCTTGGCATACGATATTTAGGATCTGATGGCAGCATCCCACTTAGAACCTGTATAATTTAAATATTCAATTGATCAATTGAATATTTAAATTAGATGGTAAAATTGTATTTTAGCATAACTATGAATTACGACTTAGTATAGATAAAAAAACGAGATGAATTAGGAAATTTTTATGGAAAAAGAAACTCGTGTGTTTAAAGATAGCGTTTATGCGCAGCTCGCCAGAATCGGAAAGGCTATTTCAAGTCCTCGAAGGCTAGAGATATTGGACATTTTGATGCAGGGATCCAAAACGGTCGAAACAATCGCCCGTGAAACAGATATGAGTGTTGCAAATACATCTCAGCATTTGCAAACTCTGCTTGAATCCAGGCTGGTAGAGTATGAGAAGCGTGGAGTTTACTCATATTACAAATTGGCGGATCGAACGGTGGCGAATTTCATTCTATCTTTACAGCTTTTAGCCGAAAAGCGTATTACGGAACTTCAAAAGCTTCGGGAGGAAATTTACACAAACAGAGATAATATAGAACAAATAAAAATGAGTGAACTCATTGTCAGAATGAAAAAAGGCAATGTGACTTTAATTGATGTGAGGCCGAAAGAAGAATATGAGATGATGCATATTCCAGGAGCTAATTCTATTCCTATAGAAGATTTGGAAAAGCATTTAGCTACTTTACCTATAAATCAGGAAATTGTTGCTTATTGCCGTGGTCGTTGCTGCTTACTGTCTGTAGAAGCAGTGGAGATATTAAGAGCTCATGGATTTAAAGCTGTGCGTTTGGAGGCAAGCGTTCAAGAATGGATTTCACAACATGATGAATATAATAACGCTCATAATTGCTGCAACAAAAAAAACAGCATTATCTAATGAAATGTTGCATTAATTAACCTCATGACTATAGATAATTACGGATATTTATATGAAGGGTTCTGTTACATAAAATCTAAATTTTTACAAAATCAGTGAAAACCTTCACAATTAGAAAATGTAACGATTCTCACCAACCGGCCTAAACACTTATTTAAATTGATGTCTGCAGACTCCGAGAAAAATGTCTATATAATTATCATAGAATTTTTGCATTTGATAAAAAATTGTCGAAGGAATCAAGAAAATTCTGATATATGTGTAACAGCTGAGTTTACACTCTTATAGCCAAAATACGAACCTTTCATCAATAAAAGTTCGTATTTTAGTTCTTATAGAGTATGCGAAATCATTTCAGGATAGAACATCATAAAACTTATGCATATATGAAGAACTA
>DAIMMR010000534.1:0-2439 GCA_036720575.1 Clostridium sp. | reverse complement strand
TAGTAGATCTTAATCCTATATTTAGTAAAATACCTTTTAATGATGGAAGTTTTGCAAGAACTTATAAAACAGAAACTTTAACCTGGTTTTTTAGAATGGTATATAATAACGGTTTTGTGCTACCCGTTTTACTTGCAGTGTATAGATCTACCTTAGCCAAGGACTTTAAAAAAATGCTGCGTTATGTTTTATCTGCACATGTAGTACAGATATTTTTAATAACTCCATTTTATCTTACTTTTCATTTACAGGAAGTATGGTTCGTACTTGGACAACCTGATGGTCTTGATAGACACTTAAGTCCAAGCGCTGCTGCAGGTGTTGCTCTTAATTGTTTTCCATCTATGCATACATCCATATGTTTTGCCATGTTTTTATTAGTTCTTAGAGAAAAGGACAAAATATGGAAATGTGTATTTGGTTTTTTCTGTTTAAGTGTAATATTCTCAACTCTATATCTAGAGGTTCATTGGGTACTAGATGTTGTTGCTGGACTGATATTAGCTTACGTAACTGTAAAATTAGTAGACTTTATTTTGGCTAAAGGTAAAATACTTGTCCAGAAGCCATTAGACATGTTTTATTACAAGAAGAAAAAGGCTATATATGTAAGTAATTATTATTTAGAAACTATGAAAAATTAACACAAGTTGACATTAATATATAATAAAGTTAAAATCAGTGATGAAACTAATAAAAAAAGAGGAGAGAAAAGGTAGTGGCAGACTTAAAAAAAGAGATAGAAAAAAGAAGAACTTTTGCAATAATATCTCACCCAGATGCAGGTAAAACAACTCTTACTGAAAAATTGTTATTATACGGGGGCGCCATAAGACTTGCTGGTTCTGTTAAGGCAAGAAAGGCTTCAAAACACGCAGTATCTGATTGGATGGAAATAGAAAAACAAAGGGGTATTTCTGTAACATCATCAGTAATGCAATTTAACTATAATAATTTTTGTATAAATATATTAGATACACCAGGCCATCAGGATTTTAGTGAAGATACATATAGAACTTTAATGGCAGCAGATAGTGCAGTAATGGTAATAGATGCAGCAAAGGGAGTTGAAGCACAGACTAAAAAACTGTTTAATGTTTGCAGTTTACGTGGAATTCCCATATTTACATTTATAAATAAAATGGATAGAGAAAGTAAGGACCCTTTTGAATTAATGGATGATCTAGAAAATGTTTTAGGAATAAAATCTTACCCAATGAACTGGCCTATAGGATCTGGTAAAGACTTCAAGGGAATATATGATAGGGAAAAAAATCTAATAGAAGTATTTAATGGCGGGAATCACGGTCAAACAGCAGTAGAATCCATAGAAGGTTCTGTAGATGACAATGTTTTTAAAGACTTATTAGGTGAAGCTTTACATGAAAAACTGAAAGACGATATAGAGCTTTTGGATATTGCAGGAGACCAATTTGATATAAAAAAAGTTAGCGAAGGTTCACTTACTCCTGTATTTTTTGGAAGTGCCCTCACCAATTTCGGGGTAGAGCCTTTTTTAAAGGAATTTTTAAATTTAACTGCACCACCTCTACCAAGGAAATCAGACATTGGGGAAATAGATCCTTTTAGTGATGATTTTTCTGCTTTCATATTTAAGATACAGGCAAATATGAATCCAGCACATAGGGATAGAATTGCTTTTATGAGAATATGTTCAGGGAAATTTAAAAAAGGTATGGAAGTATTTCATTTACAGAGCGGAAATAAGGTAAGGCTTTCACAGCCACAACAATTTCTAGCTCAAGATAGGGAAATAGTAGATGAAGCTTATGCAGGGGATATACTAGGTGTATTTGATCCTGGAATTTACAATATAGGAGATACACTCTGTCCTGCAAATAAAAAGTTTAAATTTGAAAGTATTCCTGTATTTGCCCCAGAACATTTTGCCAGGGTAAAAACTATAGACACTATGAAAAGAAAGCAGTTTATAAAAGGCATAAGTGAAATTTCAGAAGAAGGTGCAATTCAAGTATTTAAGCAGTTACATATAGGCATTGAAGAGATTATCATAGGTGTGGTTGGAGTACTTCAATTTGAAGTACTCGAGTACAGAATGAAAAACGAATACAATGTAGACATAAAAGTCGACATGCTGCCTTATAGAGCTATAAGGTGGATAGAAAGCTCTCCTGCAAAAGTAGAAGATCTTATTTTAACAAGTGATACTAAAAAAGTAAAAGACCTAAAAGGAAGATACCTTTTAATATTTCAAAGTGAATGGTCTATTAGCTGGGCACTTGAGCACAATAAGGGTCTTGAATTATCTGGTATAGGTAAATCAGAATAATTTGGAAAAAAATCAGCCTCAATTCTCATTTTCTACTGAATTGAAGCTGATTCTTTTACTTACTTTGAAACAGGAATAAATCCTATCTTTTTCTGCATTTTTCTAAGTACCTTACTTGATACATAATA
>DAIMMR010000533.1:0-2439 GCA_036720575.1 Clostridium sp. | reverse complement strand
CCTTGCAAGATTACATCGAAAGTCACCGTACCTTTGCGGAGGTGGCATTTATCGGATTTAGAATAAAAATAACTATTGCCTCAACAATTTAATCAAATTCTTTTCTAAAATTAATAAAATCACCATTATTATCAAATAAATACCTTCTTTTCCCATTTTTTATTTCATCCAATATTTTTTCTCTGTTCTCAATTGGTCCAATTAAATCCTTACAATAATAAAATAATAATTCTCCACGTGTACAGGAAAATTCACTTTCAGGAACAAGTTCTACAATATCTGGAAATATCGCATTAATATTATAATTTCCGTTAGAACTAAACGATGAAAAAAAAACAGGTCTTTCCTTTATACGGAGATTAATGTAAACTAGATGGGTAAAAAGTTCTTTAAGTTGAAACGGAGTTAATGGTCCGTTGATTTTCTTAAAACTATCATAAAAAAGATTAAAAACGCCACATGAATCATTAAGAACACAAAATATACAAAACTCATCGAGACGCAACATTACAACTTTACCAGCATAATTGTCAGTGTAGTCAAAGGGGACTATATCTTTATGATTAAATGCTGGTACGACAAAAATAGTTCCAATAATGTTCCTGTCAATTATAGCATTCGTATAATCTTTTCGAATTACACAGTGTATATGATGCATTTCGCTCCAATCATAACTATCTCCTATTTTTAGATCTCCTTTCTGATGATTTAGATTTTTACTAAAATAATTATCCTTAAGGTGCACTTTAAAAAAAATAAGCATTAACCACGTATATAACAGTGATATATTTTTTTCATTTGAAGATAGGGCATGGCATATTTCTGAGTATGATAGTTTTAGAAGGTTACTTACTGGTTTCTCAATTTTCTCACCAAGAAGAGAATTACAGTTTCTACAACAAGGAATTTTATAGCGATCATACTTAAAAAGAGCTGAGTTTGGTAATGTAATATGCTGGTTATGGAGACTATACTTTCGCAATATCCAATCGGGTATGATATGTTCATCATTAAAAAACTTTGAACGATTGTCTGCACCACAAATAAAACAGTTATTTCCAAGAACGATTTTATTACAAAAGTCTTCAACACTGAATAATAAGATCTTTCCTAGTTTGTCGATTATTGTTTCAGATTGACGCAACATAATTCGTAATTAAGATAATGTAAAAATGATCTATATTATTTAATCTGTGATCGTGTAAATTCATATTGTACAGTATAACAACAGTATAGACCTAGAACTATCACACAAGAATATAAGAATCATTATTTCAGTTTCTCAAATCTAGTTTAAAATTAATTGGCTCATTGGAGTTGATCCATTTTATCTTAATATTACTCTCGCGATCAAAATGAAATTCAAAATCACAAGGTAAGATCACTTCACTTGTAATACGTTTAGGTTTAATGTTATCGGGAAAAACATTTTGATGTACATCAAATTCAGTAGGAAAAACATCCACAGAAAAAGGCACCTTGACAAAGTAAGAGACATCAGCATAGTCTGGCATTAAAGATGTAACCTTATAATCAACGAAAACTGGTTTTGACATTTTGAAATTATAAAGATTGGTAAATGCCGAATCAATCCTTACTCTTTTATCGAGTTCATCTTCTACATTAGATAAAAGCTCATCTTCAAAATGCTTGACTCTTCTATTGATCTCAGGTAGAATCTGAGTAGAAAGGGTTGAATCAAAATATTCAGTGATTTCATCAAGTAACAGAATTAAATCATTCTTGAAAATTATCCTGCTACTTTTATAATTATTAAAGTCATTATCCTTAGTAACAAAAATCATTTTTGTTGAATTCATTTCACACCACTTATCTACTGTCTTTATGATAAATGCATCGGGGAATTCATGTTTTTTATTTTCACGTGTACTAAATGGGGGAAGACTTCTATAATATAAGTCAAATACACTTTCTGCATCTACTATATTTGAATCTATAAATTGGACGTTAGCACATTCAATTAAGTTGTCAAGTTTCTTAGTTATTTCGGTCAAAGCGCCTGTAATATTCAATGTTGGTCTTAAAATGTTTTCATACCTATTTAAGTTTCTAAGGATCCTAGTTTTATTGATTGAATCAACAAATCCCCTTTGTTCGTTTACCGCCTTTTCCAAATTTATTCGTATCCTTTCTTTGAGTTCCCAATAGGAAATTTTTGTCATGTATAAGTTGACAATTCCTTTTTTGGAATACTCAAACATATTGTGAATTTTCGTTCCATGTAAAAAATTATTTTCCTCGTAAATATTCGTATCTAGAAATACTTTTTTGGGTAAATACTTAATATTCATAGCATCAACTCAGATTACTTACTATTTTTCTTACTATTTTTCTTTCTATTTAAATAACATTTCATACAGCCTATATGGAATTACTAACTTAGCCGGGACACAGAGTTAAGCATAAACGCTTATTTTT
>DAIMMR010000532.1:0-2448 GCA_036720575.1 Clostridium sp. | reverse complement strand
TGGTGTGAGAGGCTCTCCCCGTCAGCCAAGGCTGGCGGGGCAGTCTACTCGATTACCGCTAGTGTTTATTATTCCAATCAATTTTTGTAATCTCTTTGTCTTTAATTATAATCATTGAAACTTCTCTTTCTCTACCAAGTCCATAAAAATCAAGATTCATTAAAATCACTCCATTTTCGTATTGAGTTGTAATCGGGTCATGTGTGTATAAATCTGAATTAAAGAGTGGGTCAACAATTATTATATCCTTTTTTCTAATTTCAGATAGAAATGTCCTGTCTTGCCAATTAACCATATAGATTGTTTGCCCATTCCAATTAAAGCTTGAAAAAATCTGAACCCAATAAAAATCAAAAACAGTTTTGGGATGACCTGATTTATCAGAGTATCCAAGAGCATTTATATTTTTAGTTTTTGAGTCAAAATCTTTTAGATTAGACAGTTTTGAAGGGTCAGCAATTAATTTCAAATCAGCACTGCCCATTCCGTGTCCTAGATGCGATAAGACTTTATAGCCTTTATCTGTTTCAATTATCGAATTTGCACAAGTGGCCTCGGTAAAATATGTATTTTCATTTGCCCTGTTATAAAAATAAACTGTTCCACCCCATTCTCCATGACAATCACAATAAGCAAGGTATTCCTTGTTCTCAAAAAGTTTTGGTTTTTTTTCAAACGGTAATTTTTGTTCAAATTTCGTCCAATTGCTTGTAGAGTCAAAGAGCCAATATTTTCCATTTGATAATCCACACAAATTATTGTTGATTAACCAGTGGTAATCAAATCGTTTTGTATTTAATTCTTTTTCAAGTTCCTCGTTTCTTGAAAAGTCTGATAGTTTATGACATACAAAAGTTCCAGGCTCAAACAGCGACACTATGTTTTCTTTGAATATTACCGAAAATGATAATGGAAATGAATTATTTTGATTAGGGTTTTCAAATACAATTTCTTTCTCTTTAAATTCGAGCGAAGATTCAGAAAGAATTATATTAAAGTCTTCTCCTTTATGAATAACAGGTAAATTCACCTTGTAATCATCATATTCTAGTCGTTCCCTAAACTTAGTAACAAGAGTATCAAAATCGTTCGTTTGACAGAAACAATTCAAAAAAGAAAAACTCAATAATCCAATCAGTATATGTTTCATTGTATGTAGGTGTTTTCTTAACATTAGCGGTAACGTTGACCTGTATGCGGTCGGCCGGGGCTTTCAGACCCCATAAGATTGTGTCAAGCCGTGAGCGGGTAATAAGGAAAAACGAAGCTTGCAATATGTTGTGGAGCCCCGGCTGGCGTATACAGATTGTTATGGGGCGTTATTATTCGAACTCTAATCTATTCAAATTATAAATACGTTTGGTTGTTTTATTTTCGTCTGTCTCAAAAATAATTTCAATACAGTCATTATCAATATAATGAACATTTTTTCTCCAAAACAACGATGATATTGACATGGAATAATCATTTAAAGGAAAGGGGCTTATTTCCTCAAGTTTATATGTCTTTCTTGCATTTCCTTTCTCATCATAGACAACAAAAACATTTACTCCATATCCAGTCGAATACCAATTATCAAAGGTCGCAATTGAAGAACCATCATTTGCCACTATCGCATAAGTAGGACAAATATCATTTAATAATGTCCTTTCCCAAATTAAAACGCTATCAGTTGTTCCTTTTACCATATATAACTCCCCTTTACATGGTATTAAAACAGTATCTTGGGCAGAAATGCTCTGCATAAACTTTTTCTTTTTCCGTAAAATCTTTTTGGTTTGGGGATGGTTGTTACTCTTGTAGTAATTCCATAGGTAATATTTGTCAGAAGTCCGTTTAGGGGTAATAATTAATTTAAATTCTTTATTATCTGAATAATATGTCTTAACACTCGGATTCCCCCAAGTATCCGCTTTTGCAATCATTGAAACTAAAAGACCAAAAAGTATCAATAAATAAATCGGATGTCTTAAAAGTCGTTTCATTTTATCCTATTATTTTATGTAATCCGCTGTTTGTCAATTTGTCAGGGTTTTTGTAATGCCCCATAACGTGTTGTTTACGCAATATTTTTACAACTTTCGTAAATACCCGAATTTATAACATTCGTAAATTGATATTGATAAATTATTAGTGCAATTTTATAGTGGATTGTATATCAATAAAATAATAACAAATAATAATTGTTGCTTTATTATCATTTACGAAAGTTCCAATTAATCCTAATGCAGAGGTGGAAACCTACGTTTTCATCAGTACCAGGGTTATAGATGCAAAACTAACAAATATTTAAATAAATAAAGAAAGATATCGATAATATCTCTCTTAAGGTTAAATGCGAATACTTAATGCTTTTATAATATTCTTTACATTTGGGACATAATTCCATGTTGTTTATCACTACTGTCCACTTAAAATAAATTGAGCGTCAGTTGATTATCATTTCGA
>DAIMMR010000531.1:0-2463 GCA_036720575.1 Clostridium sp. | reverse complement strand
CCATCATGCAGTGGAGTATTTACTACAAATATGTTTTCTAGAAGTGCAGATGATACCAAAGCATCTATTTTAGTACCGGTATTTATTATATCTCCAAGTCCAGTAACTTGTTCTATTACAATAAGTGCCCCTGTTTTGCTTTCAGATAAATTGCCTGCTGAATTTGCAATCTCTGTTATAACCTTTTCCATAGTCTCTTCGTCCTCTAAAATATGCTTATCATTAAAAGCGGTTCTTCCTAACTGTTCCAGTGCCCGACGAATTTCCGGTTGAAATATAATAACAATAGAAAGGACACCTATGGTCAAAGTCTTGGTAAGTATCCAATTGAGCATAGTTAAATTAAAAAAGCTGCTTATTGGTATAAGAAATATTATGAGTATAATTCCCTTTAAAAGCTGTTCAGCTCTAGTTTCTTTTATAAGCATGTATCCTTTATAGAGTATATATGATACTACTAATATATCCATAACAGAGGCTATACTTATATTTCTTATTGAATTAGCTGTCATTCGCAATAATTCCACCCATCTCACCACCCTGTCAATAAATATATATTTAAATTATACACTATTTGATATTGTTTATATCACGTAATAGATTATTTTATAAAATTTTAATAAAATACATTTTTATCGTATTTTATTTTTTTATATGGGTACAATATCATTAGCCTAAGTTTTACTAAAAACGCGGGGAAACCAGTAACATTGGGGTGAATCGTATTTACGTAGGTTATGCCTTTACCGAACCCGTCAGCTAACCCCGTCGGTAATAAGGAGAGGATTAGATTGAAAAAAATTTTTTGTTTAATACTTTTTTCTTTGCTGTTACTTATTCCTTTTTCTAAAGTAACTGCAAAGAATTTCGACAGTACCAGTTCCAATTTATTTAATGGCCAAGAAGAAGTCGTGCAAGTGTTTAATTACTCTGATCAAAAGATATATATAACTCAGAATGATGTTGATTTAATGGCCAAAGTTGTTTATGCTGAAAGCAATTCAGAACCATTTGAAGGGCAGGTAGCAGTAGCTTCCGTAATACTAAACAGATTAAAATACCCTGAGTTTCCAAAGACAGTAGAAGGTGTTATAAAACAAAGGGGTGCTTTTTCCTGTGTCAAAAATGGTACTATAAATGCGTCTCCAAATGAACGCAGTTATAGTGCAGTTTCTCAGGCTCTAAAGGGTATAGATCCTTCAGGTAAATCTATTTTCTTTTATAATCCCCAAATAGCCACATCTCAATGGATGAAAAACATAGATAAAAGAAATATGAGAACCATAGGGCATCATGTATTTTTTGTAGCTAATTAAAAAAGCCCCCTCATCTTTTTAAAAAAGATGAGGGGGCTTTTTTAACTAATTTTTGTCAATGTAAAAGACAGCATTTAGTGCTGCTACCTGTCCCTGTCCTGCGGCTTTCATATACTGATAAGGTCTTCCCGCACAATCTCCTGCTGCAAAACAACCTTCAATATTAGTCTTCATATCCATATCTACTTTTATGTGCCCATTTTCCATAATAAGTCCCGGTACCAATTTATCTGGCGCTATGCTATCTTTTAAAACAAACACTCCATCTGTAACTATTTCCCTGCTTTTCAAAATTACCTTTTCTACTTTATTTCCTCCAGATATCTCTACAACCTTATCTCTTATTACTTCTATATTTTCATTTAAATTTAAGCTTTCTTTATACATTGGTATATAGTATGTTTTTTTAGCCAGTTCATTTACATAATTGGCTTCTGCTTCAGCTTCTTTATTATACCCTATTATAGTAACAACCTTTCCTCTATAAAGGGGGGCATCACAGGTAGCACAATATCCAACTCCCCTGCCAAGGAATTCTTCTTCTCCTTTTAATGCTTTTGTATATTCAGTTCCAGTTGCCAATATAACTGCACTTGCTTCATACATTTTTTCATTTACAGCAATACCAAAATACTGCCCCATAGCATATATAGTATTTATTCTTTCATAAGTTATATTTATCCCCATGTTTGCTGCGTGCTGCTGAAACCTATCTTTTAACTGTATTCCTGTTATACCAGGAAGCCCTAGGTAATTATCTATTTTAGGTGCTTTTATCAATTTACCACTGAGCTCGCTGCTTCCAAAAATAATTATATTCTTATTCCTTATTTTTGCATTAATTGCTGCTGACAGTCCCGCAGGACCGCTGCCTACTATAGCAATATCGTATCTAGTGCCCATATAACTACCACCTCCAGCTTTTATTTTCTAATTCCATAGTTAAAATGACAAATTAACTAAATTGTCAATTTGTCATTTTAACAAATAAATATAAATATAATTTAAACTATATATGTTTTTTTAAAGCATCTTTTATTGCATCTTTTGGTCTGAATCCAACAAATTTATCTACCATATTTCCATCTTTAAATACCATTACAGTTGGAATACTTGCAATTTTAAATTGTGCTGCTGTAACAGGATT
>DAIMMR010000046.1:0-17052 GCA_036720575.1 Clostridium sp. | reverse complement strand
AGTATTTATAGGAGAATTAGAACTTATGAATTCAATCCACCCATCATACCATAATGAACCAGACAAGCTTCCTACTTTTCCGAAGGTCCTAAATAGGTAAAGGCTGTATAAAGTTGCAAGCCCACCTAAGGAATATCCAATTAGTACAGTGTCTTCAGGTTGAGTTTTTGTCCTGTAATGTGTATCTATAAAAGGTTTGATAATATTAGTAAGGTTACTTAGATATTCATATGCACCTCCACTAAAGTCTTCTTTGTTTTTGGTTAAGGCTGGTGCAGGCCATGGAGAAAAATCATGATCCCAATTTTTTGATTCAATACTTATAAGTATAAAAGCACTGCAGTCTACATCAAAATGAGATTCTATAGAGTCTATTATTTCTTCTATATTGTTATCTCCATTCATATATACAACAGGATATTTAGCGTCAAGTATGTTGTAGTCAGGTGGAAGGTATAGTGAACAATGATGTTCATTTATATTTAAATTTTGTATAGTTCCGTTCATATCTTTACTCCTTAGAATATTTTAATTTATAATTATTAATTTACAGCAAATTATGGAAAAGTACAAATTTTTTCTGCTTTATGCAGCATCAAGGCAACTATTTAAAGGGAGATTTGTACTATAGAGGTTGTTACAAAGTTTGAAGGAAATTTAGTTTTTTTGTAGAAATTATAATAATAATTGAATTGTGGATATATTTGGAGTGAAGGATATGATGTAGGTAATGTTTATAATGGGTAGTTCATATCGCCAGGAAAAAGTATCTAAATGGACAATATTGAAGATATGGTTATATGCTGAAAGAGATTTAGATTCAGCGAGATTTTTAATGAAAATGCATCCAGTTCCAATAGAGATAATATGCTATCATTAAATAAGAGTTATTCACTACTAACAAGAAAAAAATATAGATGGTATAACTGAAAAGATAGCAAAGACCTTGTGCTAAGGCTTTGCTATCTTTTTCTTATGACAATAATTCAAACTGAGTAAGTCAAACTAACTTAAGATGAAATTAAGATCATTTTAAATCCACCTTAAACTCATACATATACAATCTAACTGAAGTCAAATTTAAGAGAAAATACAGGAGGAATTCTCAATGAATATAATGGAAGTTAGAGATGTAAAAAAGGTGTATGGCTCAAAACACGGCGGAAGCAAATCAAATGCATTAAATGGAGTGAGCTTTTCTGTCCACAGGGGTGAATTTCTTGGAATTATGGGACCTTCAGGAGCAGGTAAGTCCACATTATTAAATGTGATATCAACCATTGACACTCCAACATCAGGTACAATTGAACTTAATGGCAAAAGCTTTTTAAATCTTAATGAAGATGAACTATCAATGTTTAGAAGAAAGCAGCTTGGATTTATTTTTCAAGATTACAATCTCCTCGATACATTGACTTTAAAAGAAAATATTATTTTACCACTTTCTTTATCCAAGGTAGATGTGGCAGCTATGGAAGAAAAATTAAAAAAAATCAGCTGCATCTTGAATATTGGAGACATATTAGGAAAATACCCTTATGAGGTTTCAGGAGGTCAAAAGCAAAGGGCAGCAGCTGCAAGAGCTATAATAACTGACCCGGAAATAGTTTTTGCAGATGAGCCTACAGGAGCACTTGATTCAAAATCTTCAACGGAACTTTTAGGTAATCTTTCTTTATTAAATAAGGATAATGGAGCCACAATTGTTATGGTAACTCATGATGCATTTGCAGCAAGCTACTGTGACAGAATTTTATTTATAAAGGATGGAATACTTGATACTGAGATTTACAAAATGGGAAGTAGAAAAGATTTCTTCAATGAAATACTGAGCACCCTTGCTAAAGTAGGAGGTGCTGAAAGTGACATTATTTAAACTTGGAATAAACAATGTAAAACACAATTTTAAAAATTATGTTTCCTATTTTATAAGTACGTTAACTTCAGTTTTTATTCTCATGATATTTTATTCCATATACTATAATCATGAAATACAATTACTTAGCTCAAGCAAGGTTAAAGTTGGAGCTATTTTTAAAGTAGCAGCTTTTGTAGTTATAATATTTTCAGCTATTTTTATAGGATATGCAAACAGTTTTTTCATAAAAAATAAAAAGAAAGAAATTGCGATATACTCTCTTCTTGGAATGAAGAAAAAACAAATAGGGGTATTGATGTTCTTTGAAAATATTTTTTTAGGAATACTGGCATTAATTGTTGGCATACCTTTAGGGACATTTACAGCTAGGTTATTTTTAAGAATACTTAGTATGTGTATGAAATCAATTAATCCTATTGAGTATACCTTTGACATTAGGTCTGTAGCTGTGACAATTTTTGTTTTTATGATTATATTTCTGATGAATTCTATAAAAGCCTATAGAGTAATATATAAATTTGAACTCATAGAACTTCTGCATGCAGCTAAAGAAGGAGAAAATAAGCCTGAGTTTTCCAGAGCTTTGGCACTATTATCATTGATAATGATAGGTAGTGGATATATTTGTGCATTAAAAATGAATTTGGAATCCGGGGGAGCCCAAATGCTGTACAAAGGTCTCCTTATAATGCTGCTTGTGGTTGTCGGAACGTATATATTGTTTAACAATTTAATAATTTATATTTTCAAGTTGTTTGAAAAAAATAAAAAAATGTATTATAAAGGAGAAAACTTAATAGGAGTATCTCAAATAGTTTATAGAATTAAAGGAAATTCTAATCTTCTTGCCACTATAGCTGTTGTATCTGCTGTTGCCATTACAGCACTGTGTATTACATTTAGTTTTAATATGGTCATTGAGAAAGTGGCACCAAATGGATGCCCTTATTCAATAATGTATCAAGGCGGAAATGAAGATTTAAATAACAGAATTGAAGCTGTTATCAATAAGCATAAAGAAATTAAAACAACTTATAAGACGGATATTGTAATGATAAATGGAAGCGGACTTACACCAAAATATAAGGGACCATTTGGAAAAAATTTAAAATCTCCTTTTGATATGTTTATAATGTCAGCATCTGAATATAAAAATATTATGAATAATTCAAATTTTAATGATGGTACAGATGTCACAGATAGACCTAGGGATATTAAATTGAGTAAAGAAAATCAGTGCTTCTTTATTGAAGTAAGTAGTTTGGCTCATGGAAGAGGAAGGTTAGTAGGCGATAGGCTCAATGCAAATATTGGTGGAAAAGCTTATAAATTTGACATATCAGATTCGGATGTCAAATGTGTTCTAGGAGTTAAATTTCAAAAGACAACTATAGTAGTGCCAGATGTAACTTTTAAGAAGCTTTTAAAACAAAATGGAAATAATACAACTGTTATAAGAGCATATAATTTTGACAATCAATTAAAAAGTAGAAATGTTGTTACAGCACTTAATAGGGCAATCCCAGCTAATATTCCTTTTAACTCTTACTATGATATGTATACAGAGGTTCATACTTTATATGGCAGTTATGTATTTATAGGTATATTACTTGGTATTCTCTTTGTTGTTTCTACTGGAAGCATAATGTATTATAAGCAGTTGGCAGAAGCGTATGAAGACAAGAATAGATACTCAATACTTTCAAAGATAGGCGTAACTAAGAGAGAAATTTTGAGAATTGTATCAAAACAATTGGGGTTTATTTTTGCCATGCCTCTTGCATTTGGTATTCTTCATAGTATATTTCCGATTATAGCTTATATGAAATATAGCTCGGGTTTTTCAATATCACAAATGGAATGGACTTTGGAAACCATGGGTGTGTATGTATTAGTTTATTTATGTTTTTACCTTCTTTCGGTTAAATCTTATATGAAAATCATAACAAAAAATACTGTATACTAATATTATTGAGTTCAATAATAAAAGGGGTGTTTTGGGGTGGATTTAATAAGTAATGCAGATAAAAAAATATTACTTATAGATGATGAAGAAGATATAACGGATTTAATAGAGGATATTTTATTAAAGGAAGGATTTAAGAATATTAGGAAAGCTAACTGTGGATTAGATGGTATAAAAATATGTGAGAGTGAAAGGCCTGATATAATAGTGCTTGATATAATGCTTCCAGACATTGATGGAATAGAGGTGTGTAAAAGGATAAGACAATTTTCTTACTGTCCAATTTTATTTTTGTCTGCAAAGAATAGTGATGTTGATAAAATCGTTGGACTGAGTATGGGAGGAGATGACTATATTACAAAACCCTTTAGTCCAAGGGAAATTGCCTTTCGCATTAAGGCACAGCTTAGAAGGCAGCAGTATGATGGTATAAAAGAAGTTAGCAGTAGTGAAAATGAGAATATAAACATTGGCAGCATTACTATTGATAAGCTGCATAGTCAGGTATATAAAGATGGGTTAGAAGTAAAACTTACAGCAAAGGAATATAAGCTTCTTTTATATCTGGCAGAAAACTCAAATAAAATAGTCAATAAGGAAAGATTATGTGAGGTAGTATGGGGAGAAGATTATCTTGGATATGATAATACAATCTCCGTTCATATAAGACATTTAAGAGAAAAGCTTGAGAAAAATCCTTCTAAGCCAGAAATTATAGTTACTGTAATAGGACTTGGATACAAGCTTGTAAAGAGGAATGAGTAAGATGAAAAAGTCAGGATACAAGGTAATATTTAATTTGTATTTTAAATTTTTTATTGCCTTTCTAATTTTAATTTCAATTTTTTTAGGGATAGGGCTTTATCTATTAAATGTTAATATAAGCAGCGAGAATAGTTTCGTTAACTGGAGCAGTTGGCCTGCATATTTTACATCCCATTTTTACAAACAAATTAGTTTCGATAAAGGTAAACCAAAGCTTACGGATTCAGCAGTAGGTGAATTAAAAAAGTACAAGCTTTCTTTTCAAATTGTTGATAAAAATGGGGATGTGGCTCTAGGATATAATGAGCCAAATGGTGCTTCAAGACACTATTCTCCAATAGATATGGTTCAGTTGTACAAGAACGGAAACAGCACGGGTAATTATACTGTATTTGTTGGAAGTGTCAATAACGGTGGACAAAAGTGGACATATATCATAGGGTTTCCTGTGAAAATATCAAAAATAACCTTATACATGAATTATAATAAGGTTTTAAAGATTAAGTTTGTTATACTGGCATTATTTATATTACTTATACTCATTGCTGCAGTTTATGGTATATGGATGAATCGTACATTGTTAAATATAACATCAGGTATAAGAAGACTTGCTTCAAATGATTATATTCCTATGAAGGAAAAAGGAAAGTATAAGGATATAAAATGCAGCCTTAATCTTTTAGATAGTAAACTTAAAGCCAGCGAAGATGAAAGAAAAAAGAATCAAACTTTAAGGGAGGAATGGATAGCCAATATTTCACATGATTTAAAAACTCCACTATCTCCAATAAAAGGTTATGCGGAAATATTATATGATCCTAAGTATGATGTTACATCTCAGGATGCAAAAAAGTATGGGAAGATAATACTTAGAAATGCAGAAAATTTAGAGAGCATAGTTGAAAATTTGAATTTTACCTATCAATTGAAAAATGGAATGTTTCCTATAAATCGTCAAAATCAAAATTTAGTGCGTTTGCTAAAGGAAGTAATTATAAATATATTAAATAATCCTAAATATGAAAAAAGGAGTATTATTTTTAACTGTGTAGAAGATATTATAGATTTTAATTTTGACAATACACTTTTTAAGAGAGCTTTCACTAATTTGATTTATAATTCAGTAATTCACAATTCTCCCGATACTATAATAAAAGTTTCTATAAAAAAAGAAGATAAAATATATGTAAGTATTGAGGATAATGGAAAGGGTATGTCAGAGGAAGAAGTGAAAAAGCTTTTTGAGAGATATTACAGGGGCACCAATAGTTCAGTAAGTGTTAAAGGTTCAGGTCTTGGAATGGCAATTGCAAAGCAAATAATAGAAGCACATGGTGGAAAAATTAATGTGAAAAGTAAGTTGGATATTGGTACAAGCATAGAGATAGAGTTTCCAAAGGAGAATTAAGTTTTATTTGGTATTTTAAGTTCCTATGGACTCTGTATCCTCCTGTACTTCTTTTATAGATGCTGTTTTTTGGAGAAATTAATACCTTTTAATTTAAGCAAATTTATTAATGAAATTGGAGTATAGTTTAAGTTAAAAGAACTTGAGCTATTGTTATATCTTGTTATAACCTGCTCCAGATCCTTGTTGATTGAATCAATGAAACTTATAACTGCTTGACATATATGATTTACAGATTCATAAAAGATATTATTTATCATTTCTGATTTAAGCCATCCCCAAAGTCCTTCAATCAAATTCAATTTGGGACTGTATGGGGGTAGAAATACTAATTGTAATCTGTCTTTTTGTTCCTGTAAAAATGGTTGAAGGAGTTTTGCATGATGGATACGGCATTATCCAATATCATTACTATTTTACCTGTAGTGTATATACTCAATACATCTTGAGGAAAACTTAAAAAAGTTTGAGCGTTATACTGCTTATCTTCAGCACAATATACATGCCCGGTCTCGTAGTTAAGTATTCCAAGAAGTTTTACCCCTTCATGCTTACCATATGTGGGTCTGGTGTAACTTAATTTAAGCTTGTGTAAAGCGTCGGCCATACCGCTGCGGCTATATTCAACTGCAAAGTTATTCATTATCCATTGCCTGATAATCGCTATATTCCAATTTACATTTCTCTTTTCGTTTTCTGAATATAAAAAAACAGCTCTATACCATGAAGTGATGAACTGCTTATGTATCAAAATCTATTTAGTTAATCAAAGAATATCTATTGCTCCATAGCCGTCAATTTGCACGATTTCTCCAAGATGTATAGGCACAGGAGCTTTATAAAACGGTGCATAAGTTACAAGAGTATGATATTCGCCATTTTCGCCACAAACATCAGCTCCGGTTTGTCTTATTTTATCCACAAGTTCAGTCGTGAGTTCTCTGCCTAAGAATTCATCATTAAGATACTTGTGGTCAACAACTTTAATAACAGCAGTAATGCCAGATTCAATTTCTTCTTTAACTGACGTTTCTCTGGAAGTTCCCCAAAGTGGAGTAATGCATTCAAGTTCTGCGGCATTACAAACGTTCTTATTCCATTCCAAATGCTCCTCTATATCTATATCACCAAAGACACACACCTCAGCACCTAGGGTTTTAGCTTGTAGCAAAGCATTTGTAAAAGCCTCAACATATTTCTGTGCTCCAGTAGAACTGGCTGTTATAATCGGTAAACCGATTGAGTCGGCAATCTTCTCCGCTATATTTTGTGATATGCCGTGGAACCACGATCTACCATCCCTTTCATTTATCGCAGTGATAAGACAGATAGGCTCGTGTCCCGCTTCAATCATTTTATACATGGCAAGAGCAGAATCTTTGCCAAAACTATAAGACATTGCAAATTTCAAATCTTTCACCTTCTCTTTAATTATTAATTATATAGGCTTTTAATGAATTTTTGAATACACGTAAATCGTATGTAGTTACAGCTAGCTTATTTTCACTTATACATAATGCTGCACCATATGAGTTTTCATTAACTTGTTTATAACCTTCAGCGTGAATTGTGCCCTGAGAATCAACATTTCCATACCAAAGAGCTCCTTTTCCTGTAGCAGAGAAGAAAGTTGAATCGCCAGTTTCATCTGGTGCAAATATCACATCAAAATTATATACTTGTGGTGCAGAGCTGTTAACCTTAAGGTTTTTTCTATTAGATAAAGTTATATTCCAAGTATTTCTATTAATGGAATAGCTCCAGAGATTAAAGTCGTTTTCTCCAACAGAGCAATTAGCAACAAGCAAATTGTTTCCTTTAATTGCAATATTGTTAATAAGACTACCATCCCAGCGTCCAACAGCATAATAGTCATCAATTATGAAAGCTGAAACTTGAGCCATTGCATAAGTTGTACCTACATCAGATAAAAGAGACGTCTGATTTTTTTCAGCTTTCTTAGAATCAAGTACTGCTTGAGATTTTACTCCGCTTTGTAGAGCCTGATTATCAGGTGAAGCCGCAAATCCCAAAGTCGATGTTAAAAGGATAATTGAAACACATAGAACTAAAATTCGTTTAAATCTCATAAGTTCCTTTCGGTCTTAACAAACCTTTCAAATATTTTTTTAGGATTTCAACATACTTATTATAGCACTTTACAACATAACTTTGTACAAGTATTTTTCAAGTATGGAAATGTACATTAAATATTGAAACTTTAACCAATTGCCAATTAGTGCTAGAATAAAAATAGTACAAGAGAAATTGAGAAAGTTCCCAATAAGAATTAAAATTAGTATAAGAGATGGGGAAACTTAATCATGATGAAACTTTATTGAAGACATTAGAAGAATATAAATAAACTTAATGAATACATAGTGACCGTATTGGAGAAATGATATGCTCCAAGGGGATAGAACTCTTTCTATTTTGAACAAATTAAAAGCTTCATGAATACACTAAAATGGGGGCATTGGCATAACAGTTACTAGACTCCTTTTGTCCTAAGTATTTAGTAAAAATACAATAGGAGGAATGATTTATGAAGGTAATGAATGGAATAGATGTATATGAAGGAGATAATATTTCAGACTGGAATGTTATTAAAAATACAGATGGAATTTCTGTAGTAATTCAAAAAGCAACACAAGGTCTATCTCGTGTAGATAGTTTATTAAATTATAGATATCCAAGAATTAAACAGGCAGGACTTAAACTGGGATTTTATCATTACGCAAATGGAAATGATCCAATAGCGGAAGCAAAGCACTTTCTAGAAACTATCTCAGGATTGGAAAGTGATACTGTCCTATGGCTGGATATAGAGGGAGAGGAAAATTGGAGCAGGAGCAATGCTATTAATTTTGCAAATGCTTTTATCAAATATGTACAGTCACAGGGCTATAAAATAGGAGTATATTCCGGATACGCATTTTATAAAGATTATCTGGCAGGTAATATTTTAGATGTTCCACTTTGGATTGCAAGTTATGGCAGGCAGCCTTCCTTATATCCAGATGATGCTTCATGGCAGTATTCAGAAACCGGGAAATTAAATGGAGCTGTGGGATATGTGGATTTAGACTATTTTATAGAGGATATATTTACTGGAAATGTGACACCTGCTAAGCCTAATATACTTTTACAACAGATAAAAGCTCTTCAGTACAACCTGAATTTAGATTATAGTGCAAAATTAGTTGTAGATGGGATTGCAGGAAATGAGACTATGGCAGTATTAAAAGGAATTCAGAACATTATTGCTAAGGGTCATAAATCTCATGTAGTGCTGTGGATACAACAGAAACTTGAACAATATGGCTATTTAAAGAAAAATTCCTATACTCCTATGGTTTATGATGAAGCGACTTTCCAAGCTGTAACTAATCTCCAGAAGAATTGGAGAAAGGCTACAGATGGTATTTTAGGTCCAGACACATGGAGTATATTTTTGAACAACTAAGTTAAGGGAGCTGAGGAGGCTCCCTTTTTTTGATCTCATATACTTTTTAATTTTCAAATTTATGAAGCCAAATTAAAACTTTATACGTCATATAATGTGAAAGGGATTTTGATGGTATCATTAAGTATACTTAAAGTATACTTAATTTTCATTTTTAAAAATTGTATAGCAGGAGGAAATGTCTTGGAAGAGATGTTATTGATATATGGATGAGAAAATAGAAGAGTTAATGAACAGCTATGGAAATGAAGTACTTAGAATTGCCTATCTGTATTTAAAGGACAAGTATTTGGCTGAAGATGTTTTTCAAGAGGTTTTTATAAAAGTATATAAAAATTTTAGTAAGTTAAAAAAAAGCAGCAGCGAAAAAAACTGGATTATGACTATCACAATAAATACTTGCAGGGATGTATTAAGAATTTCCTGGTTCAAAAAAGTTATACTGTCAAAAGACGTGTATGATGATTCCTTTGTAGATATTTGTGAAAATGTAGATGACAAAGTCATAAATAAAATTCAATATGAAGAATTATTAAAACAGGTCATGGATATGCCGCGTAAATATAAGGAGATCATAATTCTTTACTATTATGAAGAGCTATCTACAAGGGATATAAGTAAGGTACTGAGAATACCAGAAGGTACTGTGCGCAGCCGACTTTTTAGAGCAAGGACAGTATTGAAATCTAGTATAGATGGGAAGATTGAATATGAGAGATAATATAAAAAATTTTAGGGATGAATCAAATGAAATTCTAAAAAATATTTGTGTTACAGATGAATTGAAAAAAAAGACCCTAGAAAGATGCAGTAATAGAAGATCATTAAAATTAAAACCAGTTTTAATTGCATCAGCTGTTTTTGCCATTTTAATTTTTACATTTAAGTTGTACAATTTTTCTCATAAAACCGATATTGCACGTAGTTATGTAAAACCAACTCAAAAATATGTAGACAAATCAATAAATAACGATCATAAAGGTACTGAAGATGATGAAACATTAAATGAAATATCGAAAGCTAAGGAAACAGAAAATCCAATATTACAACATAAATCAAATGCAAAAAATTCAACCAAGAATGTAAGCTCAAATAAGGATACAGCAGTTCAAAATAAAAATGTTTTGCCACAAGATACAGATAATTACAAGGTTGAATCTCCTGGTACTAGTCAGGAAAATGAAAAAGAAGATGATGAAAATCATAGTGGAGATTTAAGTGCAGTAAGACCTAGTGGAGTAGCTTCTCCAGCAGAATCCTTAAGCATGGAAGATGCTGAAAAATATTTTGAAAGTAAGGTACTGCTTCCATCATATGTTCCAGAAGGATTTGAACTTTCAAATATATCTATTCCCTGTGAAGGAGTTAAAAGCATAAGCATAAAGTACAGTTTAAATTCTAAATATTTTATAATACAGGAAAGCAAGAACTTATCAGGATTAAAAGGTGATAAAACCTTATATATTGGTGCTGGTAAGGCTTATGTAAAGTACTTTAAAGATGAACAATCAATAAGCGTATCATGGATAATGAATAATGTGGAATACTCTTTATATGGGAATATACAAGAAAATTCCATAATTGACATAGCAAATTCAATTAAATAAATTATGGAGCGAAGCCCAGAATCTATACGTCTAATAATTGAAAAAGATATTTAAAAAAGGAGGGAATTATATATGTTTAAAAAGTTATTTATACCTATGTGTTTTTTACTAACTGTAGGAGCTGTATATATGCCGGCTTCAGTAAAAGCTCAAGGGGTAGGTCAGGTTCAAAAAACTACAACAGCTAATATCAATAAACCTGAGCCTATAATTTACAATAAAATTGATTTTGAAACTGTATCCTATGATAATGCACCAAAAGCGTTAACTAATGGCATAGATTCCCGTAAATACAGCGAAGGATTTTTGTACTATTTGGACAGCAGCACAAATTATTTATATGCAGCTGTAATGAGAGGACAAAAGCCTACAGGAGGTTACGATATTAAAGTAGATACTGTAGAAGATGTAGAAGGAAGAGCAAATATAATTGTAAAGGAAACAGATCCGGACAAAGGTGCCATATTACCTCAAATTGTAACTTACCCCTATACTATAATAAAAACTAAATTACCTGACTTCGGTATAAGTGTGAAAAATTCTTCAGGTAAAGTATATGATTATCTAGGTAAAGGGGAAAGTAATATAGAAGGTGTTTCATGGGTAATTGGAAATTTAGAAAATATATATACCGAAAAAGAATATATATTTCTAAAAATTAAATGTGAGGATGGAGATTCAGAGATTTTCTATGTAAAAAATGATGATGAAGGGAAAAATAAAATAAAAAATTTAAAAATAGGTAGTATTGTAAGCATAAAATATGCACTGGGAACTCCAGAAAAATGCAATGGTGAATGTGCATTTCCTCTAAGTGAGGTAAAACCGACTGTAGATAACAGTTTATTTACAGATAAAGAATGGGAAGATTTAAATTCAAAAGACTATTTGGATCTCCTGCGAGATAAACAATGGACGATAAAGTTTAAAAATCAGCTTAATGAGCAGAATGTAAATAGCTCAAATATATATGTAGTAGATAGTTCTGGAAATGTAATCCCAACAGTAATATCTCTACAAGATGATAAGAAATCTGTAAAAGTTATTCCCTATAAACCTTACAAGCTGGGACAAAAGTATTACCTATTTATATCAAGCAAATTAAATAATAATACATCTTCTTTAAAAGGATATAGGATGAGTTTTCAAATATGTGACAGCATACGCATGAATTGAAATAACAAAGTTCAAATAACAAAGAACAGATAAAGATGATTTCCATCGTACCTCAGGAAATCTATAATTTTAATATTTTCTGACGTTAGGAAGAAAATTATCCTTATTTGATATTTGAACTTTGAACTTTGTTCTTTAAAAAAATTACGTCGTAATTTTTTTTATACAGTCACAAAGCCAATCTACGTATGTACTTTCTCTCATAATAGCTCCATTTAAAACAATATAGTCACCAAAATCAGAAGAAGGTATTTTGGAAATATCCTTTTTCTTTAAAAGCTTCTCCATAGAATTTTTAAGGTAATTTAATCTTTCAGTATGTTTATCCAATTGGCTTTTAAATTGTTTTAATAAAATATCGGTGTCCATTTCATCGCAAAAATAAGCTTTAAGCCTAAAAATATCTTTGGGGGTGGGCTCTAAAGGCTCATCTTTTGCAAGCCATTTTTGTAAACATTGTTTTCCTTCTTCAGTTATAGTATACAATTTTTTTTCCAGTTTTTCTCCCTGCACGACTATTTTATATGAAATAAGGCCTTCATCTGTCAATTTTTTTAATTCAGGGTATATTTGACTATGTTTGGCATACCAGAATTCTACTAATCCATCATTAAATTCTTTTGTTATATCATATCCAGTTGATGGTTTTCTATTAATAAGCCCTAAAATTGCATATTTTAAAGTTCTCATATATGTTAGCACCTCGTTCTTTCCATATATCATTTTATCATGCATGAATATAAAGTAAAGTAAAACGTGAAAAATTAAACATGTAAATATTGACATGATTTGTAGTAATATATATAATGTAGGTAAAGATAAATATGTAATCGTATTTATTAATATTTACAACAGGAGCCAGCATTTTAATACCTATATTATTTAAATTTAGGAGTGGTTTTATGAATAAGTATAAAAAGTTATTTGAACCAGTTAAAATTGGAAAGTGTGAAATAAAAAATCGTTTTGCACTAGCACCTATGGGGCCACTAGGACTAGCTGACAGTGAAGGAGGATTCAACCAAAGGGGAATTGATTACTACACTGAAAGAGCAAAAGGTGGTACTGGTTTAATTATTACAGGAGTTACTTTTGTAGAAAATGAGGTTGAAGAACATGGTATGCCAAATTGTCCTTGCCCTACATATAATCCTGTTCAATTTGTCAGAACTGCAAGGGAAATGACTGAGAGAATACATGCATACAATGCAAAAGCATTTTTACAAATGTCAGCTGGATTTGGTAGAGTTACTATACCTACTAATCTTGGTGAATTTCCACCTGTTGCACCATCACCAATTCAACATAGATGGCTTGATAAAATCTGCCGTGAGCTTACAATAGATGAAATTAAATCCATAGTGAAGAAATTTGGAGATGGAGCTTACAATGCAAAGAGAGCTGGTTTTGATGGAATTGAAATTCACGCTGTTCATGAAGGATATCTTATAGATCAATTTGCTATTTCATTATTCAACCACAGAACAGATGAATACGGCGGAAGTTTGGAAAATAGACTTCGTTTTGCACGTGAAATAGTTGAAGAAATTAAAAATAGATGTGGAGAAGATTTTCCAGTAGCACTTAGATACTCACCAAAGAGCTTTATCAAAGATTTAAGAGATGGAGCACTTCCAGGAGAAGAATTTGTTGAAAAAGGAAGAGACTTGGACGAAGGAATTGAAGCTGCTAAATTACTTGTATCTTATGGATATGATTCATTAGATACTGATGTTGGATCATATGATTCATGGTGGTGGAGTCATCCGCCAATGTACCAAGAGAAGGGACTATACAGACCATATGCTAAATTAATGAAAGAAACTGTAGATGTTCCTATTATATGTGCAGGAAGAATGGATGATCCAGATATGGCACTTGAAGCTATTGAAAATGGGACTTGTGATATGATAAGTCTTGGAAGACCGTTACTTGCAGATCCTGATTATGTAAATAAGTTGAGGGCAAATAAATGTCAATCAATTAGACCTTGCATATCCTGTCAAGAAGGTTGTATGGGACGAATTCAACATTATTCAATGATAAATTGTGCAGTAAATCCACAAGCATGTAAGGAAAAAGACAATGCACTTCTTCCTATATTAAAGAAGAAAAAAGTTTTAATAGTTGGTGGAGGAGTAGCAGGATGCGAAGCTGCAAGAGTTTTAGCACTCAGAGGCCATGAACCAGTAGTTTATGAAAAGAGTGCTAGACTAGGTGGCAACCTTATTCCAGGTGGAGCACCAGATTTTAAAAAAGATGATATTGCCTTAGCTGACTGGTATGCACATACATTAAACGAATTAAATGTAGAAGTAAATTTAAATAGTGAAATCACTAAAGAACAAGTTTTAAAAGCTAATTTTGATAGTGTAATAATTGCTACAGGGTCTACACCAAAAGTATTCTCACTTGGAGATGATGATAAGGTATTTACAGCAGCAGATGTACTTACAGAAAAGAAAGATTGTGGAGACATTACAGTTGTAGTTGGTGGCGGACTAGTTGGATGTGAAACAGCACTTTATCTTGCTAAAAAAGGTAAAAAGGTAACTATAGTGGAGGCATTAAATAAAATACTTGCATTAAATGGACCGCTGTGTTCTGCAAACAGTGAAATGCTTGAAAGACTTATTCCCTTTAATGGTATTGATGTGAAAACAAGTTCAAAAGTTAAATCATATAAGGATGGAATTCTTGAAGTAGATACGGAAAAGGAAACAGAAAAAATAAAATGTGATTCAGTAATACTTTCTGTTGGATATAAAGAAAAAAATTCACTATATAAGGAATTAGAATTTGAAATTCCAGAAATTTATCTTTTAGGAGATGCACGTAAGGTTTCTAATATCATGTATGCTATTTGGAATGCATATGAAGTTGCCAATCACATATAGGCTTTGTAGCTTGTTTGGAGGAGTTTTATATGGAATGTCCTTATTGTAATGGAGAAATGGTAAAAGGTCATATATATGGGGATAACTATAGAATGAAATGGCTGCCTGAAGATAAAAAATTGCTTCTTGGAATATGGGCCAAAGGTGGTATTGAACTGGGAGAATCCGGTTGGATAGGAAGACCGAAAATTAAGGCATATATGTGTAAGACATGCAATAAAATCATCATTGATGTAGAACAAAATAAGGGATAATGAAAACCAGGGATTTCATTATCCCTGGCATAAGATGTTTAGGAAATTCGAGTTATACAAAGTAAGCTGTATTGTGTAGTATAGGGGTTAAAAATAAAGAATTAAATGCTGGAGATTCATCATCTCCAGCATAAAGTAATACCAATATGTTAGAGAAAGAATATTATAGTTTGCGTGAAACTTAGATATTTAATAACCTTAACACATTAATATCCTTATGCTAATAGAATGTGTAGAACCTAAAATATTATGCTGGTAATTTGAGGAGAAACATCTTTTTGTTTTAGAAGGTATAAAAAGTTTACTATATAAGAACCTATGTATATAGGAGGTGGTAAGCTTGGATAAGAAAAGAGTAAAAGAAATAATTGAATCTAAAGGAGTTATAGAGGTAAAATATAAAGATAATCTTGTATGGCTTGAAAGCATAAATATAGATGAAGATGGTAAAATACAAGTAAAAAATTTAAATACAAATAAACATTTTAATGTAGATATTGCAGATTTGAATGAATGAGCTTATTCTAGAATGTGCTAGGTAAAGCATAAAAAATGAAGGAGAAATCCTAAGATTTCTCCTTCATTTTTTAGTTATTTACTCTTTTTCTGTCTAGATTGTTGATTTAATTTCTTAGCTTCATCTAAATTGCTGTTATTTGAAACATTTGAGAAAGAAGATGAACTTTTGCCTGAAACTTGTGAGTTTAATTGTCTAGCTTCTTGAACATCTGGACTATTATAACCGGTAGTGCTAGTAGCACTTGACATATTTCCCTGTTTGGATTGTTGATTCAATTTTTTTGCTTCTTGAAGGTTTTTATCATTTTTATTCATAATATTATCCTCCTTTAGTCTAATGGACTTATATAAAGATTTTAGGTTTAATTCATATTGAATTATGCTACTTTAATATTTTGTCCTTGTGGCATTAATATATACTATAGAATATTAATGACTATTTCCCAGAAGAGGAAGACTCTTTTTGTAACTATTTTGAAAATTTTGCATAACATAAATTGAAGTATTTAATTTGGAGGATATTATGCATTTTGACGAATATGAATGTCCCTTTATAAATCACAATTATTGTGGATATAGGGGAGATGCGAATATGCATGCCACAAAAGCTGTAGCTCATATAACTGGAGGACCTTTAGCTCCTAATATAAGAGGTACTGTAACTTTTACTCAGGTACGTGGAGGAACTGAGGTTTCTGTAGAAGTAAATGGATTACCTCCTTATAGACCTGCTATGGATGGAAGTCCACAAATTGGACCTCATGGATTTCATATACACCAAAATGGTACATGTGTTGTAGGTAATCCTGAAGAACCATTTAAAGCTGCAGGAGGACACTGGAATCCAACCAATCAGCCTCATGGCAATCATGCAGGAGATTTTCCAGTTCTCTTTTCAAATAATGGTTATTGTAGAATGACCTTCTTTACAAATAAGTTTAATGTTGCTCAGATTATTGGGAAATCGGTAATTATACATGAAAGTCCAGATGATTATAGAACTCAGCCTGCTGGAGCGTCTGGTAAAATGCTAGCCTGTGGTGTTATTAAGGCAGTGATGTAAGTGAACTACTACCACTTCGAGAAGTGATAGCTTCCTTTAATCCTTTCCAACC
>DAIMMR010000530.1:0-2478 GCA_036720575.1 Clostridium sp. | reverse complement strand
ATGGAAGTTCAATATAGATTTTCAGATGAAGAAATTTGGAAAGATATAAAAGGATATGAAGGATATTATCAAGTTAGCAACAAAGGCAGAATACGCAGTCTAAACAGAACTATAGTTGATAGTAGAGGTATTAAGTTTAATAAAAAAGGTAAATTGTTATCAACTCACAAAGGAGAAAATGGATATGTATATGTTTCCCTAAAAAAGAACAACAAAACTAGAACATTTACAGTTCATAGACTAGTAGCAATTTATTTTGTTTCAAATTTATTAAATTTGCCTATTGTTAATCACAAAGATGAAGACAAAGAAAATAATAAAGCTCAAAACCTTGAGTGGTGTACCTATGAATACAATAACTCATATGGAACTAAAATAGCAAGAGGAATGGAAAACAGAGATAATTCTTACATTGCAGCTCGAAATAAAAAAGTACTTAGTAAAAAAGTATTTCAATATGATTTTGATGATAATTTAATAAAAATATGGGCAAGTACTAGAGAATGTCAAAGAAATGGTTTTAGTCAAAGCTGTGTTGCAGCATGTTGTAGAGGCGAATATAAGCAGCATAAGGGATATAAATGGTCTTATGAAAGAAGGGATAATGTTGCGTTATAAATTTACCAATAAAGAAATAAGCGAAATATTAAACAAAATAGTAATTTTAGTAGATTCCAGAGAGCAGGCAAACCTTCATATATTAAGTTGGTTAAGTAAAAATAAAAAAAAGTATAAAGTCCAAAAAATTGATTATGGTGATTATAGTTGTTATTTACCCATAGGAAGCTTCAAAGGCCAGACAAGAGATGTCTATTTCACAGATGAATTGATAATAGAGAGAAAATTTTGTATTGACGAATTAGCCATGAATCTAAAAGACAAAAAAACTAATTTAGATGAAATAAAAAAAGAGACAATTGAATTATTTGGAGAAGAATATTTAACAAAAGTACTTAGAAGCGATTATAACAGGCTTAAATATGAATTTTCTAATATGAACAGACACGATATAGAATTTTATATTTTCTTAGAAGATCCGAATTTTGATAGAAATATTAGAACTGGCAGTTACAGGTCACAATATAAGCCACATACGCTATATGCAAGGCTTAAAGCACTGGAAAGAGAATTTCATACAATAATAAGGCCTTACAGCAAAGAGATTATAGCGAGTGAAATATATAACACATTGAGATACGGAGTAAGAAACATTTTAGTTCATAGAGGTTTTATTGAAGAAAAGGAATTGGATACAGATATAAGCCCGGAAAGTCAGCAGGCGACAAAATGAAATTTATGCGAAATGGTTTGAAAGGAGAAAAATATGAATTGGATACCAATGAGTGAAAAATTGCCACCAGTAGGTAATTGTATAATTGTAACCGTAAAAGACCATTACAAAAAACAATTAGAACTTAGATACCCAGTATGGTATATGGAAAAGGTTTATGGTCTAGGATATGCTTTTTATTTTGGTGAAATAGGCAATATATTATTGCCAGACATAAGCGAAGTAATTGCTTGGATGCCAATGCCAAAACCTTATGAGCCTTATGATTTAGATTGGAGTGAAGAATAATGCAGATAAAAGTTGAAATTGACGATAAGGAATTGCAAGAGGAAATAACAAGCATGATTGCAAGAAAATTAACCACCTCTTGGAGCACAGAAAGAAATTTACTGAAACATACTATAGCTGATTCGGTTAAAGAAGTGGTTTATAGCCAAAAAGAAGAAATAATTAACATGGTTGTAAATAGGGCTTCAGCAGAAATAGTGCGTAAAGGAATGCCAAAATTAGTGAATAAGATGATGAAGGATTAATACGCAATACAAAGAAAATCCGTACTTAGAAAAGAGGTGAGAAGGTGGAACTGCAGGATATAGACTTGAAAGATTTGATAGAAAGAGAAATAGGAGAACACTTCAATAGGCAGGGGTACATTAAGTGCCCTTTCCACAATGAAAAAACACCTTCCCTGGCAGTAAAGTTTTATCCAGATGTAAACAAGCAGAGATTTAAGTGTTTTGGCTGCGATGCATCAGGTGATGCCATTGACTTTATAATGAAGCTTAAAAATATGAAATATAATGAAGCTAGAGAATATTTAGGGCTTACAGTTGAAAAAAGTGACCAGGAACAACAGATTGAAAAAGTAAAAGGATATATCGAATGGCAAATAAAAAAATTCAAATGGAGTGACAATCTTATAGGATTATTCTCATTCGTGAACGATAAAGGTGAAATTGTATATTTTAAGGCTAAATTTAAGAACGATAAAGGAGAAAAACGGCTCTCCTACTATCATATAGAGAACAATAAGGTAATTAATAAGCGTGGCTCCGAGGAACTGCCGTATAACCTATATAACGCCATAGAGGCCATTAAAAATGGAAAGACACTAATTATATGTGAAGGGGAGAAAGACGTAAATAATCTCAATTCTACGCTTAAATATAGCAATTATGTCGCTACTA
>DAIMMR010000045.1:0-17142 GCA_036720575.1 Clostridium sp. | reverse complement strand
CGGGAAGACTTTCAAGTACAGAGCCTAATCTTCAAAATATACCTATAAAATATGAGATGGGTAAAGAAATAAGAAAGATATTTGTACCAGAAAATGAAGAATGCGTCATACTTTCAGCAGATTATTCACAAATAGAATTGAGAGTGCTGGCCCATATTGCTGATGATGAAAATTTGATAAGTGCATTTATAAATCATAGTGATATTCACACTAAAACTGCTTCAGAGGTATTTAAAGTTCCTATAGAAGAAGTTACGTCTGCCCAGAGGAGTAACGCAAAGGCTGTAAACTTTGGTATAGTATATGGCATAGGTGACTTTAGTTTAGCTAAAAACTTAAAAATATCCAGAAAAGAAGCAAAGCTTTATATAGACACTTATTTTGAAAGATATCCAAATGTAAAGTTATATATGGACAATATAGTGAAGGAAGCTAAAGCAAATTCCTATGTCACCACGCTTATGAATAGAAGAAGGTTTATACCTGAAATAAAATCTTCAAATAAAATAGTAAGATCACTTGGAGAAAGACTTGCAATGAACACACCTATTCAAGGCAGTGCAGCGGACATAATAAAAATAGCTATGGTAAATGTGTATAGAAGATTAGAGGAGAATAAATTAAAAAGCAAACTAATACTTCAAGTACATGATGAATTGATTTTAAATGTATATAAAGAAGAAATTGATAAAGTAAAATCCATGGTAAAAGAAGAAATGGAAAAAGTTTTGGAGCTAAAAGTTCCTCTTGAAGTGGATATAAGTGTAGGAAGTAACTGGTATGAAGCTAAATAAATTATTATAAAAGGGGAAGAAAATTGTGATTAAAATAGGGCTTACTGGAGGTATAGGAAGTGGTAAAAGTACTGTTTCTAACATACTAAGAGAGAGCGGTATAAGCATAGTGGATGCAGATATTATAGCTAGGGAAGTAATTGAAAATTATCCTGTAATAATTGAAAAAATCAAGCATATTTTTAGCGAAAAATTTATTGATATTTCAGGTAAACTTAAAAGAAGAGAATTTGGAAATTATATATTTTCCAATGAGGTGGAAAGAAGTAAATATGAAACTATCATAATTCCTTTCATTAAAAAGGAAATATTAAAAAAAGTAGAAGAATTAGAACAGAAACATGAAAAAATTTGTGTTATAGACGGAGCTACCCTCATAGAAAACGGATTTTGTAGTTATTTGGATGAAATGCTATTAGTTTGGGTGAACAAAGGAGTACAGATAAACAGAGTAAAAAATAGAGATGAATTAACGGAAAGTCAAGTGCTTGACAGAATAAATTCTCAGATGTCTTTGGAAGAAAAGAAAAAGTATGCGGATTTTGTATTAGATAATTCTAATACTTTAGATGAAACTAAAACGCAATTAAAGGATATATTCACAAGAATAAGCAGAAAATATGGGGGGGGGGTGAAGTGTCCTAAAATATAATTTTTAAGACACAGAAAGATTGAAATTTCTAAAAAAAGTAGCAATAGTTATAATACTGATAATGGCAGCTGTATTATGCGTAAAAAGTATTGGAAAGTATTGTTATCCATTAAAATATTCAACTTATATAGTAAAATATGCAAAACAATATGATTTAGATCCCTACTTTGTAATGGCTGTAATTAAGACAGAAAGCAACTTTAAAGAAAACGTAAGATCTAACAAAAATGCTATAGGACTTATGCAGATAACTCCAGATACTGCAGAATGGGCGGCAGATAAGATGGGGGTATCAAATTTCCAAGATAACATGCTAAATGATCCTGAGTTTAATATAAGAATGGGATGTTGGTATTTGAATAATTTGAAATCAGAGTTTGATAACAATATGGATTTAATTTTGGCAGCTTATAATGGAGGTAGGGGCAATGTACAAAAGTGGTTGAAAGATTCCGACCACTCTAAAGATGGGAAAAATATACAATATATACCTTTTAAAGAAACGGATAAATATATTAAACGTGTAAAAGTAAATTATAGGGTATATAAGTACTTATATAAAAATTTACAGATAAATACTTCTATAATTTTTGTAAATTTTTTGTAATTTTAAATTTTAGTTGACATCTTCAAAAAAAATCATTATAATAGCTATTGTAATGCGAGGGTGGCGGAATAGGCAGACGCGCACGTTTGAGGGGCGTGTGAGTAACATCGTACGGGTTCAACTCCCGTTCTTCGCACCAATTAAGATATGTTAGGCAAGTTTAAAACTTGCCTTTTTTTACATTATTTATGGTTTTGAAATTCTCTTTGAAGGTAGAGAGAAATTTCATTTAAGGCTTTCTCTGATTTATTTGTGATTTTACTCATTGAAATAAATCCATGGGGTACACCATTGTACCGGGTAACTTGTGTATTGATTCCTGCATCCTTTAACTTTTTACCATAAGCTTCCCCTTCGTCTCGGAGAGGGTCAATTTCTGCTGTTATTATAAGTGTATTAGGTAATTTTTTGAAGCCTTTAGCTAAAAGAGGAGATGCATAAGGACTTTTTCTATCCTCCTTTTTTGGAACATATAGCGAGATGTATTTTTCCATATCCTTTTTTGAGATATTGAGATCATTAGCAAAATAAGACCAAGAATTACTATTTAATTGAAATATATTTGTGGATGGATATAGTAGTACCTCACAAGTTATAGGAGGACCATTTTTATCTCTTGCCATGAGAGAAACTGCAGTAGAAAGATTTCCGCCTGCACTGTCTCCTGCAAGGGCTATATATTTTTCATCTCCATTTATACTTGATGCATTTTTATAAGTCCACTGGAGTGTATTATATATGTCATTAACTGCAGCTGGGAAAGGATTCTCTGGAGCAAGACGGTAGGCCACAGATATTACTATAGCATTCGTATTTTGAGAAAGTTTTCTACAAATACTATCGTAATTATCAATACTTCCTCCAACCCAGAAACCACCGTGAGAGTAAATAACAATAGGAAGTTTATTTCCATTTTTAGGTGTATATATACGTACTGGTATTCTTTCAGAGTTTATTTTTATAGTAGTGTTTTTTATATTAGAAAATGGTATGGGCTTATTAGACCATTTAGTTGATTGAGCATTTAGGTATTCTCTGATTTCTTTTATTGATTTAGCATCTATTGAGCTAGGGTTTAAAATTTTGTTTAGGTGTAATTTTACTGCAACATAAGTATCAAGTTTACCGCTACTTGTTTTAGTTAAATTTTCAATAATAAAAAAACCTGCTGCTACAATTATAAATAGAATAACTGATATTATTTTAATAAATTTTTTCATTTTCTTTGCATCCTTCGCCCATTGTGGAATTCAGTAACATGCATTTCTGATGAAACAGGATATATTAAACAATGTTTGGGTCAGGTTTATTTGGTTTCTCCCTAAAATGATTTAATCTACGGTGGGTAGGACCTTCTACTACATCACCTTCGTAGCTGAATCTAGAACCATGACAAGGACAATCCCAGGTCTTCTCAGCGTCGTTCCACACTAATTCACATCCTATATGGGTGCAGGTGATATCTACTATGTGGTTAATGCCATTTTCATCTTTATAAGCCCCATATTTATTCCCGTTAAAATTAAAAACTTTTCCTTCCCCTTTTTTAATTTTGAGTTCACTTGAGGCATAACTAAGCTTTCCTTGTAGTAGTTGTTTTGCTACGTCAAAGTTTTCTACAAAAAAGTTTTTAGTAGAATTAAGTGTTATAGAACGAGAAGGGTTATAAATTTGCTCCCAAGGATTGTCATGATTCATAATTAAATCCTTTAATAGGACAGCAGCAGCGGTGCTGTTGGTCATTCCCCATTTTCCAAAACCTGTGGCTACATAGATATTTTTTGATGATGAAGTCAGTTTGCCTATATATGGTACTCCATCTAAGGTTATATAATCCTGTGTAGACCATTGATACAAAATCTTTTCAACACTAAATATATTTTCAGAAAAGCGTTTTAAATTATTATAATGATTTATAGTGTTTTCACCATGGGCTGTCTTATGACCTTCTCCTCCAATAAGCACAATTTCTTCTCCATTATCGGTCTGAGAGCGAAGGGAACGGCCAGGACTTTCTGCATTTATAAATGTACCCTCTGGAAACTTTTCTTTAACTTTTAAAGCTAATACATAAGATCTATCTGGTTTAAGTCTAGTAAAATATAAACCTAAGTTATCATAACATGGAAAATGTGAAGCTATAACGAGTTTTGATGAGGTTACTTTTTTCCCATTACGGGATAAAAGTATACAGGGATCTTCGCTTTCTACATCTATTATAGTAGTCTTTTCGAATATATAGCTGCCATCTCCAGGTATTTTATCCGCAAGGGATAAAAGATATTTTTTAGGATGAAATTCAGCTTGATCTCTAAAACAGACAGCACCTTCTATGGGTAATGAAAGAGGTATATTGTCCAAGTATTCTGCTTTTAATCCAAGATTTTGGGCAGCTTTTACTTCATTTTCGAGACTTTTTACATAATTTTTGTCCTGGGTATACATATAAGCAGGTACATGTTTATAGTCACAATCTATATTGTATTCCTTTACTAAATTTTCTATAAATTTAATGGAATTTTCATTTGCTTCTGCATATTGTCTTGCTTTTTCCATTCCAAATTGATTTATTAATTTATCATATATTAAATGATGTTGAGAAGTTATTTTAGCAGTTGTATGACCGGAGGTACCGTTTGCTATGTTATCTGATTCTAATAGAGCAACTTTAAAACCTTCTTTTTTGAGTAGAAAAGCACAGGTAATTCCGGCTATACCACCACCTATGATTGCCACATCAACTTGTACGTCTTCTTTTAAAGAAGGATAGTTTGTTTTAGATGTGGAGTCTATCCAGTAAGACTCTAAAATTCCTTCTATGGCATTAGGATTAGTACAACATTTATTCATAAACATTCGCTCCTTTATATATTTAGATAAGATTAATTTTTCCTTTTAATAAAAAAATATTCAATAAGGTATTTCAAGGAAAATAGGCTAGTATACTGATTGTTTATTTCTTTGACAATGCCTAGAGAGTAGATTCAATGATCTTTAATTTTATATACATAATTTTGATTTATAAGGCAATAATATACTTGTAAAAAAAATTAAGGAGGTAGAAATTATGACAACTGGCAACAAACAATTAGATACCGGAAATTTAAAGGTATTGAAGGATCAGATTGAATACGAAGCACTAATGAACAAAAAATTTAATGATTGCTCAGGAAGATGTGGTGATACACAAATAAAAGATTTGTGTAATCAAGCTGCACAAGTTCACAAACAAAACTTTACATCTTTAAAATCTTACTTAGATTCACATCAATAAAAAGAAAGGGGAATTAGAATTATGAATGAACAAGAACTTATGCATGACCTTTTAGCAAGCGAAAAACAGGTTATTTCAGCATATAGTACAGGAATAACAGAAACTTCTTGTACTAATTTAAGAAATACACTAGTAAACAATTTTAAAAATGCCCAGGATATTCAGTACAAAATTTTTGATACTATGAGACAAAAGGGATGGTATCCTACAAAAGATGCTCCAGAATCGGATGTACAACAATTAAAAGATGAATCTAATCAAATGATGAATTCATTAAGATAGTTAAAATAAAAAGCAATCTCAATTTTAAAATTGAGATTGCTTTTTATTTGACAAGTGTTTTACCTAAGGTATGCTTCAACAGATTTAAACTAGTATTAAAATTAAATTGAAATGTTTAATTTATTGTGATAATATACATATATAGAATGATAGCAAACTTATTTTAAATTTGCTAAAGGTATTGATCTATGGTAGTTTAGAGTTAATTCCTAATAAGTGATGTTTGAGGGGCGTGTGAGTAATATATTAGAGGTTTAACTTCCGTTCTTCACATTAAAAGAAAATAATTTCTGAAATATTCGATTAGCTTCTTATCTTGATCCTACAGTATTTATAAGGGAGTTCAATATTTTGATGCGTATATGTACCTTCTGTGAGACCTTTAAGGCATTTAAGAGATAGAAACATCTGTGAGGGCACCCACCTATCAGTGTGATAGGTTTCAAGAAAAAAGCAGCGGTATTTCGGATAAACATTAGATAAGTGAAGAGAGGTATTTATATCTCTCTTTTTGTTGCAATTAAAAGTAAACATTTTTTTAAAAGCAAACAAATATTGTATTAGAGTCTTGCTATGAATAAGAGGTATGTGTACTATTAATTTATAAGGATACTTATAAAAGTGAAAAATAAATGAAATTAATTTTATATAATAATGATTATTTCAAGATGAAGTATATAATTTTTTTACATAAGACACAATACATAATGAATGGAGGAAATATGAACAAATGAATAAAACATATGATTGCCTAGTAATAGGCTGTGGACTTGCAGGGGCGGTGATATCCAGGGAACTAGCAGAGCGGGCAGGTAAAAAGGTATTGATTATGGAAAAACGCAGCCATATTGCAGGTACTACTTATGATTTTTTAAATGAGGATGGTATACTAGTACATAAATATGGACCCCATATATTTCACACTTATAACAAGCGTGTATTTGACTATATCTCTCGATTTACAAAGTGGAGGGATTATTCTCATGAAGTTTTGGCAAATATATATGGGAAATTGATACCTGTCCCATTTAACTTAAATTCTCTTTATATGGCCTTCGATTTGAAAAAAGCAGATAGATTAGAACAAAAGCTTGTTTCTGCTTATGGTATGGGTCAGCGATTAACCATTGCAGAACTGCGAAACAATAAGGATAGTGAATTTCAGGAACTTGCTGATTTTGTTTATAATAATGTGTTTCTCAATTATACTCAAAAACAGTGGGGTGTTACTCCAGAAGAAATAGATTCGTCTGTTATAGCTAGAGTCCCAATACTAATTTCACGTGATAATCGTTATTTTCAAGATACATATCAGGGAATTCCAGCTAATGGATATACTTCTCTTTTTGATAAGTTATTGGATCATCCTAATGTAAGTTTGTGTCTTGATACTGATGCAAATGCACTCTTGAAAATTATAGAAGATGATATATTTTTTGAGGGTAGACCGTTTAAAGGTACAGTGATATATACTGGTGCTTTGGATCAATTTTTTGACTGCCAGTTTGGCCGTCTTCCTTACAGAACTGTAGATTTCTTGTTTGAAACACATGATGTAACATGGTATCAGTCAAAGGGAACTATAAATTATACGGTAGATCAGCCTTTTACACGAATTACAGAATTCAAGCATTTAACAGGTCAGAATGTTTATAATAAGACGACTATAATGAAGGAATATCCAAAATCATATACAGGTTCTGAAGGTGAAACACCTTACTATCCTATAATTAGTTCGGACAATTTTAAGCTTTACGAAAAATACAAACAGCTTACTAATAGCTTACATGATTTTTATTTGTTGGGTAGGCTTGCAGAATATAAATACTATAACATGGATGCAATAATTGAGAGGGCATTAATTTTGGCAGATGAAATTATTTGTAGCAGGAAAGGAAATAATATTGATGAAAATAATAACATTTACAGTTCCGTGCTATAATTCAGCGGATTATATGGAGCATTGTATAGAAACTCTCCTTCCAGGTGGAGAAGATGTAGAGATAATAATTGTGGATGATGGTTCTTCTGATAATACTGTAGAAATTGCAGATGATTATGCGGCAAGATATCCTAATATTATAAAGACAATACATCAGGAAAATGGAGGACATGGACAGGCTGTAAATACGGGCATTAAGAATGCCTCTGGTATATACTTTAAAGTTGTGGATTCTGATGATTGGCTTGATGTACCTGGAATGTTGAGAGTTATAGATGTGCTGAAAAAACTTTATAAAGATGGAAAAACATTAGATATGATGATATGTAATTATGTCTATGAGCATGCTAAAGATAATACCAGTCATGTAGTTAACTATAAAAATGTGCTGCCTGAGAATCATATATTTGGATGGGATGATGTAGGTAAATTTAAGATATCCCAGTATATTCTTATGCATTCTGTTATATATCGAAAATCTCTTTTGTGTGAATGTGGACTTGAGCTTCCAAAGCATACTTTTTATGTGGATAACTTGTTCGTTTATGAGCCTCTTCCATATGTGAAGACAATTTACTACATGGATATCGACTTATATAGATATTTTATTGGCAGGGAAGATCAATCTGTAAATGAAAAAATCATGATAAAAAGGATAGACCAACAACTTTATGTGAATAAACGTATGATAGATTTTTACTGTAAATTTGATAAAATACCTAATAAACGTTTGGACAAGTATATGAGAAACTATCTTTCTATGATGATGACAATTTCTTCAGTGCTCCTTATAGTTTCGGGAAGTGAGGAAAACTTTAAAAAGAGAACTGATTTGTGGTCTTATTTAAAGAGTGTAAATAAAAATCTCTATTCAGATATGAGATACTGTTTATTTGGTATAATATCTAATGCTCATGGCAATTTTGGGAAAAAAATAGTTGAATATGGCTATCGCTTAACAAATAAAAGATATAAATTTAATTAGATAAACAGAGTTCTTGGCATCAGATGGAGTTTTGACTCCACCTGATGCTTATTAACAGGATTCTTAGTGTTTTCAGCACTTAGAAGGCGTTATCCTTTAGAAAAAATCGTTATCCAGGGACGTAGCTGCTCTTTATTGAATGTTTTTTCCTTTACTTTTTAAGAAACTGAGAAAATCTTCTTTGCTCCTGTTTATGATTAGTTCCTCTGGCATATCTATTTGTTTTAACATTTCTATTGCAGTTTCGAAGCCGCCGATGCGGTAAGCAAAATGGGAATCACTATTTAATATTATTTTTACTCCGTATTCCTTACATAAACTTGCTATTTTCGTACAATTCTTTTCGCTGCCTTTTCGTGAACTTACGAAGGAACTATTGTTTATTTCAATAAGTATATTTTTTTCTTTTGCCTTTTTAACTACTTCTTCTGCATGAATTGGAAACTTTGGATTACCAGGATGGCCTAAAATATGTACATTAGGGTTATCCATAACTTTTAATAGAGTGGAGGTATTTAAGTCTGGATTTCTATTTGCTTCCATTATAGGTTCATGGATACTTGCTATGATTATATCCAATTTTTCCTGCATATCTGTTGATAAATCAAGATTTCCTTCATAATCTATGATATTTGCTTCACATCCATAAAGCATAGTTACACCAAAAAGTTTTCTTGGAAGTACCTTAAGATTTTCAAAATACCATTTATGAGGAGCACCAGGCATAGAAGGTCCATGTTCTGTTGAACCTAAAAGTTCTAGGCCTATTTCACTAGCATATTTGGCATTTTCTAATAAAGTAGAATAAGCATGGCCACTAACTATAGTATGGGTATGTACATCAAGAACATATTTCATTTATATTAACTCCTTTCAAAATCAACAAATGTTGTTATATTAATTATATATTAGAATTTGCGTTTTTGTCATTTAAAATCCAATAAGAATTCAAAGTATTGGAAAGGTATGAATATATGATAAAATCCATAGCAAAGGTTTCAAAATAGGTGTATTATATATAGTATAAAATAACATAATTATCTAATTTAGGTGGAGTTTCGTGTATTTATTTATCAAGTGATTCTTAGACTCAGGTGGAATTTGCTTATAAGGAATATCTATCCATCTGAGTCTTAGAAGAACTTATCCAGGGGCGTATCAGCCGTTATCTCCCACCTAAAGAAAAGCAGATATCCCAAATCTTTGATTTGGTGATAGTCACTTTCACTGTATGTGATGGGAGTGTTACGGATGGTAGCCATCGGATAAAATTAATCCATTTTAATAGAGTTTTAGTTTATAGGAGGATTTGCAATAGCAAATGGTAAAAATTACAGAAAATGAGAAAAAGACAATAACATTTAGAATTAATAAAAAGAAAATGATAAGGTCACTATGCATATTGATCTTATCAATTTATGTTTTACATATATTCTTAGTACATTTTGTAGTTAATAGATATAATGAGCGTGTATATCCTGGAGTTAAAGTAGAGGGCATAAATTTAAGTGGAAAAACTGAAAAAGAGGCTGTAGATACTTTAAAGTACAAATATGTAAATGAAGCATTGAAAAAAAATATATTGATTAAAGCTGGAAATAAAATGTATAAAATAAACTATTCAAAGCTGAATATGAACTATAACATAGATGATACTGTAAAAGATGCTTTTAGATATGGTAAAAAGGGTGATATTTACGATAAATATAAAATTATAAGAAGTGCAAAAGAAAAACAGTTTAGTTTAAAGTACAGCTATAATAAAAATGAGGTTGAAGAAATTATATCAAAAATTGAGAATGATTTTGATAAAAAACCAATAGATGCCAAAATAACTAGAGATAAAAATGATAAATTTAAAATTACTTCTGAAAATCAGGGGCAAGAGATTGATAAGGACAAGCTTATTGAAGACATGGAAACTGAAATTAATAGCAAAGATACTAAAGATGTAATGGTTAATGTTAAAATGAAAAAGGTTCAGCCTGTAATGAAAAAATCAGACTTAAAAAAGATAAATACAAAAATATGTAGTTTTACAACTGATTTTTCATCATCTACAGATAGTAGAGCTAATAATATTAATGTGGCAGCAAAGGCTTTAGATGGAAGCACCATAATGCCTAATCAAATCTTTAGTTTTAATAAGATAGTAGGAGAAAGAACAGAAAAAAGAGGATATGAAGCTGCTACAGTTATTGTAGGTGATAAACTAGAATCTGGCTTTGGGGGAGGAGTATGTCAGGTGTCAAGTACTCTTCATAATGCCGTAGTAAGAGCAGGTATAGTACCTATAGAGAGGGACCACCATAATCTACCTGTTAGCTATGTTGGTCTTGGAATGGATGCTACAGTAGATTATGGAAATATAGATTATAAGTTTAAAAATACATTGAGTTATCCAATATATATAGAATGTTTAGCAAAGGATGGAAGTTTAACATTTAATATATATTCTAATTCTAAATTAACTGAAAAAACCTATGACCTTGTAAGTAATGTTAGAAGAACGAAGGAAGATAATAAAACAGTACTAACCGTGAAAGCTTATAAAGTTACTTATAAGGATGGAAAACAAGTTTCTAAGCAAGAAATAAATACTGATAAATATAGACTTCCAAACTAGGAGACCTATAGAGTTGCTAAACAAAAAATCGACTTATACTCCAATATTTTTTACAACCTTCATTATTGTAAAAATATGCCTGCGTATAAGTCGATTTTTAAGTTAGAAAACCATAGGTTTTCAATTAAAATTTAAAATACAGTGTTATTGAAGTTAGAGTTATTTTTTACAAATTTTTATTGGTGACTTAAATATTATAACAAGTTATAATATTAATAGGTATATGATTTTTCATTTAACAGTAAACGTATTAATAGATTTTATTTAAGTTGGGGGGAGATTTTAAAATTATGAGTAAACTTGGCACCAAAATTCTAAAGCTAGTATGTGTAATAGTTGGTACCATTGTAGCAATATCTTTAATAAGCTGTGCTGTTATACTTAAGAGAGCCGAGTCTCAACTGAGAGATAAAGCAAAACAGTCTGTTACAGAATCAATCAGTATTATTGATAAGAATAAGATAGAAAAAATAATAAAGGATAAATCTAACAATTCTAAAGAATATGGCGAAGTATTAAATTCTATGATAGTGTTCAAGGCAAAAAAAGATATAAAAAATTTTTATGTTTACATAAAAAAAGATAATAAAATTGCACAATTTTTGATAGATGCTTCACCAGAACCTGCCGGTTATTTGGAAAATTATGAAATGCAGGGGGAGGGGGAAATGAGCAGTGCTTTTGATGGTAATATTGCGGTTGATAATAAACCATCTTCGGATAAATGGGGAACGTATATGTCAGCTTATGCTCCAATAAAAAATTCATCTGGACAAGTTATAGCTGCTATTGGAGCGGATGAAGATGTGTCCACATTTGAAAATATTAAAAAATTGTTTTTTTATCTCTCCATCTTACAAGTCATAATTGCTGTCATTATATCTTTAATTTCGGTGTGGTTATTTTCAAAAAAATTAAAGTATAACGTTGGCATAATTGAAAGTAAATTAGTAGATATGAGTGAGGGTAATCTACAGGGAAATGTGGAATTGAAGACAAAGGATGAAATCGAACAAATAATGCATTCTTTAAATGATTTTAGATTAAAAGTTAGTAATATCTTGATAAATATAAAAGAACATGTAAGTAATGCCCATGGAAGTTCTGATGATTTATATAGTATATCTGAAGAAATGTCATTGTCTGCAGAAAATGTTTCTTTAATCATCCATAAAGTGTCAGAAAATTCCGAAAAACAAGCCTGCCATATTGTAAGTATGGAAAAGGTGTTTGATGAATTTGGAAAAAGAATAGAAAATGCTACTAAGATGATAAATGAATTTAGCATTATGGGAAATAATATTAGCGAAAAGTCAAAAAAAAGTAGCACTGATGTGAATTTACTAATAAAGTCAATAAATGATTTAAATGTTCAATTTAAATCTGTTGCAGAAAAGATTCAAGGATTAGGTGATAATATTGACAAAATAAGTGACATTACAAATTTAATAAATGATATATCAGATCAAACTAATTTACTTGCATTGAATGCATCCATAGAAGCATCTAGGGCTGGAGAAGCTGGAAAGGGATTTAGTGTAGTGGCAGATGAAATTAGGGTTCTTGCAGAGCAGTCAAAAATTTCATCTGAAAATATTAATGAACTTTTAAAAAATGTTTCTAATCAAAGTACTGCTGTTGTTGTTGATACTAAAAATGTAGATTGTCAATTTTCAAATCAAATTGGTATTGTAAACAACATTGCAAGTTCTTTTAGGCTAATAATTGATGATATAGAAAAATTGCTGCCAGGGATAAATCTAGTTAATAAATCTATGATTGAGGCTGACAATAACAAATCTATTATAATAAATAATTTAGAGACGTCATCCTCTTCAGCAAAAGAAATTTCTGCATCTTCTAAAGATATAGCTGCCATAGCTGAGGAATTGAGCAGTTCTGCAGAAGAGGTTACTAATTCAGCTGAAAAGCTATTACATGTTGTTAATAATGTAATGGAAAATGTAAATAAGTTCAAAACAGAAGAATAAAACTTATAGGGTTTATCTGATGGCTACCTACTGTAACCTCCCACTTCTATCAAAGTGGGGATAAGCACTGCTACGCGCCTGGATAAGCTCTTCCCCTAAAGAATATAGTATTCTAAGTGCTAAAGACACTAGGAATACTGTTAATAAGGTTCAGCTGGAGAAAATGTCATCCTTATAAGCAAATTCCATCTGAACCTAAGAATTACTTGATAAACCCTATATATCTTATTAAAAATACTTATATTGTAGAAAACTGTAGGAAATTGTCTATTTTTAATAAATCTACTACTTAGAGTTTCCCCAAATTTAAAACTTGCATTAAAGCTATTCCACTAATTTCAATACTTGAGGCATAATTAGTTGTTGAGATGCTTTAATTTTAAAAATAGGTTGGAGAAGACTTTTAATTCCAGTAAGTGTTTTTATTTTTGACATCATTGCAATAAATTCTATAATTAAAGTTAGAAATAAATTTATAGTTCTTATGGAATTTAAACTTCGTACTCTTATATTTTCAAAAAAATGTTTATAAAACTTTTTATTATCATAACCTCTATCAAGTGCTTTAATGCCTTTATTGTCAAAACTTTCCCTAATAAAATTTAGTCCTTTTAAAGCTTTTTCATTTTCACTTATAAAATTCTTCTCCACAATATTTTTGATTTTTGTTTCATAGTAAATTCATTATATCAAAACAGTGGACTGTTTTATTCTTTTTTTATGAATTTTTATAAATCTGTGGACAATTTTCAAGTTTATTTTTAACTTATCCACAAGTGGTATTTAGTCATTTTTGAAAAAATGGGGAAATTCTAATATTTGGTATACCAAGTACTATTTAATGTTAAATTATTTATTAGAATGGAGGGAAAAGTTAATGACAAGAAAATTAGATGATACCAATTTTGAAGGGTTCATAAAGGACAGTTTCTATTCTGCAGTGGGTTTTTATTCTCCTTCTGTAGAAAATCAGGATAAGATGATTGAGGTAATAGAGCAGTTTTCAAAAACCCATGGTAGTGTAAGCTGTGGTATAATGGATATTACTGGGCAAAATATACCTGATGAATACGGAATTGGTGAAGATGAAATCCCAATAGTCGTTGTGTTCAAACAAGGGAATCCTTTTAAAGCTGTAACAGACATCTCAATTGAAAATATTGCAAATGCAATTACACCACCAGGCAAAAATATAACTTTGCAATAGAAAACATAGTGAATCTAAATGAAAACAGGGAATACAAGGATATTAAAAAAAGTATACTTGTATTCCCTAAAAAAATTAATCTTACTTCTCTGAATTTTTGATTAGAGTATTTATTAAATCTTAGCAGTTGAGTTCAATTTCGTTAGCACTCCAAATTGCATCCATTATATTAGCAGCTTGGTATGCATCTCCGATTAAGAGCTTATCCCTAAACTTAAGATATCATCGGATATATAAAAAAAGAAGGAAAAGGAAGGAACGGGTGATAAAAATGATACAAACAAAATCATGGAAAATAACAGATGAATTTTGGGAAGAAGTAAAAGATTTAATACCAGAAAAACAACGGGATCCAAATAAAGAATATAAGTGAGCTGCCGGTGGAGATAGACCACCAATGGATTCAAGAAAAGTATTAGAAACAATTTTCTACGTTCTTCGAACAGGTAAGATCCAAAATTTAAATGATTTATCAAATGCTATAACCAAATTAGTTATGAAAGCAGATAAACAAGGTAGTTTTAATGATAGATGAAGTGGATAAGAGCATAAATACAACAGTCCATGGAATATAGCCTCAGATTTTGATGTGGATATGAGTTTCTCAAAAGTAGAAATAGGAACTATGCTTTATGATTATATTGAAAATAAAGGAGTAAAACTTGATAAAGAATATTTTTCCTGAAAGGCTTCATTTTTATACTTCAGGATATCCTTTCCTTGTAAGTAAACTATGTAAGATAATAGATGAGAAAATTAATCCTTCTAATTGTTTTTCTATTTATCTTAATTGATGCGTAATTATCTTTATTTATGGCATTATAATAATGCATGTTATGTTCAACCTCTTTTAAAATTACGGTTTTATTTAGAGGTTGAGCTTTTTTTATATTTTTTGATAATCTAAGCGCATTGATAATGTTTTCTTTAGCAACTCCATTTTTAGCTTGTATATATATCCAATCAATTAACATAGCTGTTTTCTGGATACGCGCTAATTTTAGACCATCACCAAATTTACAATGATTTTCACATACTCCAAAAGTACAATAAAGATAAGGTAATTGAGCTAATATCCAAAATCTTTTTATTGCTTTTTCACTACGAATTTGATAGCTGTCTAAGCCAAGATCCATCTTATTTTGACGAAAAAATACCTTTATTGTCCAGCGTTCAGTGTATTGAACTAGTATATCTTTTGTCTCAAGTGAAGTATCTGCTGAGATAAATGCTTTCACTGCTTTCTATAATCACATAAATAGTTTTACCGGTACTTTGTGATAACTGCCAGATTCTTTTAATTGAAAACTTTTGTAATGCTTTTAGAACAAAATCTTCATTCCATGAACTCTTAGATAAAAATTTACCTATAGATGTTCTATGGGTTGAGTAAAAACAATTTTCAGCTATATGATCTACTTTAGCATTACATCCATGGCCTACGGTCCCATATAAGAATTCACAAACATGTTTAAGTTGAGGTATTGTTAAATAAAGAGTTAGTCCTAATTTTATAATAAAATTGTTAATTGATCTATCATGTGGCATATTATTTTCTGTAGGCATTTTCTTCATCCTTTGTTTTAATTTTTTTAGCAGAAATATAATGCAACAAGATGAATAAAATGTCTATTTTTTATTGTTCCAATATTTGTTATGATTTTTGCTCATTTAAAGTTTATAAGAAAAAAGAGGATATTAAATACTTTTATAGAATAAATTAAATAATTATGAAGCAATAGTTCACAAATCATCTAGAATAATTAACTCTTAATTATTCTTATATACGGAAAAGAGGTAGAATATGATGAACATATTAGTTACAGGGGGAGCTGGCTTTATTGGGCACTGGATAGTAAAAAAATTGCTGGAAGATGGTCATAAAGTTACAGCCTTTGATAATTTATCTAATGGAGAAATTGAGAATATACAGGAATTTAAAAATAATTCTAATTTCAAATTTATAGGTGGAGACGTAAGAGATGAAAATAAGTTAGATGAAATATTTAAAGAAAAGTTCGATATAGTATATCATTTGGCTGCATCTATAAATGTTCAAGACAGTATTGAGGATCCAAGAACTACTTTTTATAACGACGTAGTAGGTACTTTTAATATACTTGAGAGAGCTAAAATTCAAATGTTTGGTAGAAATGGAAACATGGATGGAGACGGTTGGGTCCTTGATGCTAATGAAGATACTTATCCATGTAAAGTTGTGTTTACTAGTACGTGTATGGTTTATGATGTGTCAGTGCAGGAAGGAATAGATGAAAAGCATCCAGTAAATCCTGTGTCACCTTATGGCGGAAGTAGAATAGCAGCAGAAAATATGGTACTTTCCTATTACAATGCATATAAACTTCCAACGGTAGTTGTAAGGCCTTTTAATACTTATGGACCATTTCAGAAAACTGGAGGAGAAGGTGGCGTAGTTGCTGCATTTATAAACAATTCGCTGCATAGTAGAAATATAAATATATATGGTTCAGGAGAGCAGACTAGAGATCTTCTATATGTTAAGGATTGTGCGAGATTTTTGGCAATGGCAGGGTATTGTGATAAAGTTAATGGGCAGATAGTTAATGCTGGTACTGGAAGAGATGTTACTATAAATGAATTAGCCCAAATTATTACGAAAAATAGAGTTGAAGTAAGGCATGTAAAGCATATTTACCCTCAAAGTGAAATTATGAAATTAAAGTGCAATTATAAGAAGGCAAGAGACCTTATAAATTGGGAGCCGGAATATACATTGGAGAAGGGAATTGAAGAAACTGAA
>DAIMMR010000529.1:0-2488 GCA_036720575.1 Clostridium sp. | reverse complement strand
AGGTTCTAAACTGCTTTATGAATATCTTAATGCGGGATGGACGTTGAGTAAAGAATCAGAAGACAATGTTGTTTCTAATGACACAGATATTGATGATAAGATTCGTGAATTGCAGAAAGAAAGACATAAGAATCAGGCAACGGCTATTGAATTAAACAGATTAAATAGACAACAAGATAGATTCGAGTTGTTTTATGAGAATGTAAAAGATGCAATTCAGACTTTGCCCGTTCCACATTTTAAGTACGATGGTAGTTGTTTATATGAAAATCAAAAAGAATACGTCCTTGGTCTGGCAGATATTCATGCTGGTGCAAATTTTAAGAGTGAAAATAATGAATACTCATTAGAAATTTGTACTGATAGGTTTAATAAATTACTGAATTATATGATTGATTATGTTCAGGAATATAATATTACTAAGTTGAATGTTGTTGAACTTGGTGATAGTGTGCAAGGACTTATACATATTACTGATGTAAAGCTTAATGAAACGTCTGTGGTAGCGGCAGTTGTTTATATTGCAAAATTGATTGCAAGTTTTCTAAATGACTTGTCTGAATATTGTTATATTGATTATTATCATGTTCCAAGTGCCAATCATACACAGACTCGTTGTTTGGGGACAAAAGCAAATGAGCTAGTTGCTGAAGATTTGGAATATGTAATCGCCAATTATATTAAAGATGTGCTTACAAACAATGAAAATATTAGCGTACATACAAATTTTGGACATGAATATGTTGAAATTCCAATTTTTCAGTTTAATGTTATAGCTTTACATGGACATCAGATTAATAATATTCAAAATTCGATTAAAGATTTGAGTATGTTACATCGAAAGTTTTATGATTATGTGCTTACAGCTCATCTTCATGCTTCAAATGATATGACTGTTGGCGAAGGTGCTTCTAATGATGCAGAAGTGCTTGTATGCCCATCATTTATTGGGAGTGACCCTTATTCAGATAAGTTAATGAAGGGTTCTAAAGCGGCTTGTAAAGTGTTTACGTTTGATAATAAGAACGGGCATATAGGAACAGATAAAATTATATTAAACTAAAGATATTCCCTCCCGACTGTTATTCGACTATGGGATTAAGGATTAGACTGTTTTTCTAATCCTCTTTTTATTTATGTAAAGGAGAGGATGTTGAATTGATAAAATAAGATATACAATTTATAAACATACAAGTCCATCGCATAAAGTATACATAGGGGTTACATCTCAAGTTCCAGAACGAAGATGGAGAAATGGTACTGGTTATTCTGGTAATATTTATTTTACACGAGCAATAAAAAAATATGGATGGGACAATTTTATACATGAAATTTTAATGACGGATTTAACCAAAGATCAAGCTGAAATTGCAGAGAAACAATTAATTAAAGAATATGATGCTACTAATCCACAAAAAGGATATAACATAGAACTTGGTGGATGCTTAAGTGGTAAAATGACAGAAGAAATGAAAATGAAAATTTCTCGTGCACATAAAGGTAAAAAAGCATCAGAAGAGACAAGAAAAAAGCTTCGTTTAAGAACCGGTTCAAAAAATGGATTTTATGGAAAACATCATACAAAGGAAACTAAAAGAGTAATAGGATTAAAAAATAGTCAAAAATCATGGAAAGGTAAATTTGGTAAAGATCACAATAAAAGCATTCCATGTTTTTGTATTGAAACAAACAAAATGTATTATTCTACAAGAGAAGCAGAAAGAAATACAGGTATAGATCATTCTTCTATTATAAGATGTTGTAAGGGTAAACAAAATATAGCAGGAGGATATCATTGGAAATATTATGTTAAAGATTGTGCTTAATTAAATAATTCTAAATTTGTTTGTTATATTATTTGACTTTTACATTTTATATTGTTATAATATATTTAGAAAGTAACTCATAGTTACAGAAGAAACTGGCATCTGTTTATGATTGCTTTCGATACCACTTTATAATTTGGATTTGCTTCAGTTTAATTGCTGACTTGGATTAAGGTGGTATGTCGTGAATAATTATAATGAATAAACGACAATTGATAGAATGTCGGGTATGACGGCGAGAATATCATACACTTGTATAAACAACCAATGATTATCGCTTCATTTCCACTAAGCGATTAATAAATTTGGAAACTTTAAATCTACAGTTTGCATCAACTGTAATAGATGTGTCGTTACTAATTATTGACGGCGTTATATGAATTTGGTGAAAATCCAAAACAAATAAGATAGTCGGAATGGAGATATTAAATCCATTTTCAAAGCAGAGAAAACTGTTAAAAATCAATCGGGATAGGTTATTACACCTATCCCCTATTATTTAAAAATATTAAAGGAGATTGTTTATATATGAATTTTAATGATGTTGTAGCGAAAATTTCCGATGCTTCTGGGCTTACAAAATCCGATTCTGAAAAGGCACTTAGAGCATTTAAAAACGTTGTATTTGATGCAATGGAAATGAAAGAAAATGTTAATTGGGT
>DAIMMR010000528.1:0-2489 GCA_036720575.1 Clostridium sp. | reverse complement strand
AATTCGGCAGTAGAAAACATACAGGAAAAACTGGAAAAAGAAGGACTTGGCTTTACCGTTGCCAAACTCGGTAAATCGGATAACAAGAAGGATTTCATTGCTAATGGACAGTCTGCATATCCAGACATGTCCGACTGGCATATAGATAATGATAAGAAGGTAACATTCCCCGTCGTAGTCCTGTTCCTAGATTTTCGGATTTAGAGATAGTGGCATTGTCGCTCGCAGCAGAAGCAGAAAACATAGACAGCGAGAAATGGCTCTTCGAGTACAAACTGACAAAACTTTTAAGTTGGATGTTACCTTTGATAATGCTCCGGATTCTTTTTGATGTGATTGTATTTTCATACAGGCGCATGAAGGAATCTACAGAAGATTCTGTCCTTGTAAAAAATGGACACTGCATGATCAGAGATTATTTTCCACGATTAAGCTAAAATCTGCAATGGGGATCAGGGACTGCATCGTTTTTTGCGTCTGACAATCCAATGCATCAATAATAAATTTAATGCAACTAAAGCTAAACCACTTACAGCTAAAGCTGTATTTTCTATAACTGAAAAATGTAGTATCATACTTCTAACACCTATAATAACAACAGGTATCATACAAATAGATGTAACAACACCTGGAACATAGGATTTTAAAGCAACGGCTTGAATGATATGAATTATCAAATGTAAGCTAAATCCCCAAAACAAAAGGAACAAGAGTTGCTTATATCCATACATGAATAGAATAGTAGCTGCAGACAGCAACAAAAACTCTTCAATGACAATAACACAAAATCCTGCTATACTAATCTCTTTCAATGCCATAACTATGACATGTAATTTAGGAAATCGTGTCATAATACGTTCTGCATTTGCTTTCATCCAATATTTTTGGGTAAAAATCTCCTCTAAATCATGTATGAGGAAAAGAAACGGCGTTAATATAAATATGAAGTGTGTAAGCATCTATAAAAATAAGGTATACCTGTTGGCAGAATTAAATTGATTAAATAAAGATGTATAAGAAGTTGCGCATATCGCTGATTTTTAGTAAATTAGTAGAGTTGAAGCTGTTAATTTCAAATCATCGTATGTACAACCTATATACAAAGTTCGTCAAAATCCTTGAGATATGCAAACAATTTTCGAATAATCTGGTGAATGAACAAGGTAACATTCCCCATCGTGGTCCTGTTCCTAAATTCTCAGATTTGGAGATTGTGGCACTATCGCTTGCAGCGAAAGCAGAAAGCATAGAAACTATGCGAAGATAACTAACGGTTTGTTTGCCAGAATAATCGGCAAAATCAGTGCGCTGACCGTTTCTCCATATATGAATTACATTAATGGTAAGCCTATCTGTAGAATCAAATACACACTAAATCAATTTCCCCAACGGGTTATGATTAACATCTATTAAGAAACACTATTGCAGATCCTTTTGAAAAGGTCTCATAATCAGCTGATATTTTTCTATCTTTACAGATTAAATTTATCAACTTTAGGAGTTAGAATATGATACTTAAATCAGAAATTTTCGACAAGATCCAGTTCCTTTTTGAAACTTACAAATTCAATGATCATAATCTTCACTGTATCATCTATTTCAATGGTAATGCTAATAAAGTCATCTTAGAGAAAGCCTTAGCTATGACGCTGGATGTTGTACCTATTTTAGGTAGTCAATATGTAGAAAATGTCAATGAGCCTTATTGGAGAAAGGAAGAATCATCAAGTTTTAAGGAAATACTGACTTTTGCAAATTCTAAAGATGAATTCGAGGCATTTATCACCTCAAAAATCGATGTATTGATAGGGCCTCAGGTAAAAGCCTGTTTGCTTAGTTCAAACAATGATTCCCTGTGCATTCTGATGAATCACATGGTATGTGATGCTGCTGGATTTAAAACCTATCTTTATTTGCTATGTAGCCTTTATTCGACTCTCCTGGTAAATCCTGATTATAAATCAGGCTGCCTTTTTAATGGGGATAGAAGCATAAAACTGATAAATAAGCAATTCAGTTTTAGAGATAAACTAAAGACACTTCTACTGCAAAGAAAGGAAAGTAATGGTTCTATTGATTTGAATTTTCCGATGAGTTCAGGAAAAGAAATCAAACCATTTGTGCTGACGTATGAAGTAAAGGAAGATAGATTTCTTGCTATTAAAAAATACTCACATAGTCACAATGTTACTATTAATGATATAACTCTTGCCGCTTTTTACAGAGTACTTTATCAGATTTTGAACAAGCAGGACCTTAGTATTTCTATAGCGATAGATATGCGTAAATATTTAAAAGAGAGGAATATCAAAGCACTTACTAATCTGACAGGTACAGCTATTTGCAAAATACATTACGAGCCTGACGATACCTTTGATGATACTGTAAGAAAAGTTAGCAAAGAAATGAATTTAAAAAAGAAGAAACTTATTGGATTAAATTCCATAGTTAAGGTTTCTCTGCTGTTTAAATGTTTTAATTATAAACAT
>DAIMMR010000527.1:0-2493 GCA_036720575.1 Clostridium sp. | reverse complement strand
AGAAAAAGAAATCATACAATCTCCTGTTGATAAAACCTGTACACATCCTTGTTTTGGGGATAATGCACATAAATTTGCCAGAATGCACATACCAATAGCCCCAAAATGTAATGTAAGTTGTAATTACTGCAGTAGAAAATATGATTGTGCAAATGAAAGTAGGCCGGGAGTAACAAGTGAGGTTTTAAGTCCAAAAGAAGCTCTTGAAAAGTTTAAAATTGTTAAGAGTAAAATGAAAAATTTGACTGTAGTAGGTATAGCAGGTCCTGGAGATGCCCTTGCAAATTTTGATCAGGTCAGAGAGTCGCTAAAGCTTATAAGAGAGTATTCTCCTGAAACTACTTTTTGCTTATCTACTAATGGACTTATGCTCCCATTTTATGCAAACGAACTGTTACAGCTTGGTGTATCACATATAACAGTTACAATAAATACAGTAGACAGCAAAATAGGATCAAGAATATATAAAGAAGTAAATTATTTAGGACACAAATATACTGGAGAAGAAGGAGCAAAAATACTTTTAAACAACCAGCTTACAGGACTAAAATATCTGTGCTCCCAAGGTATAATATGCAAAGTGAATATAGTTATGCTCAAGGGGATAAATGATAATCACATAAAAGAAGTAGTTAAGAAGGTTAAGAAATGCGGAGCATATATGACAAATATAATGCAGATGATACCAGTTTCCGGAAGTGTATTTGAAGATCTGCCTCTTGTTTCCAATATAGAATTAAATGAAATGAGAAAAGAATGTGAAGTGAATATGAAACAAATGTACCACTGCAGACAGTGCAGGGCAGATGCCATAGGAACACTCTCAGAAGATTGTTCTATAGATTTCAGAAATATAGGATGTTCAAGTTGTCATGATAAATGTTCTGATAATAAATTAAAGAAAGTTGTTGAAAATGCAGCTAAAAGCACAAAATACAAATTTGCAGTATCCTCTAAATCCGGTATTAATATAGATCAGCATTTTGGACACGCTTCTGAATTTTATATATATACCTACGACGATGGAACTACAAGATTTTTGGAAAAGAGAAATGTAGATAAATATTGCACAGGAGTGTACGAATGTGATGAACATGAGAACAAAATGGAAAAAACTATGAAAGCTATAGGTGACTGTAATGCGGTCCTTGCACTTAGGGTAGGTGCTGAACCAACAGAAAAGTTAGAAAAAAGAGGAATTAAAGTTATTGAAATGTATGATTCTATAAACAAAGGTATAGTAAAAGCTGTAAAAATACTGGGAAAAGATAACGTTCATTCGGAAATGAATGCAGGGTAGGAATTCTAAAATTGTGAATTGTGCATTGGAAGGTGGTGTATGTATGTCCATTATATTAGGGAAAGAAAAAAAATTTATTGTAGATAGAACTTTACCTGAAGTTGTAAAAAGGACTGAGATAGTTGACCAGGATTTAGTGGGTAAATTTATAACACTCATTAAAAATATAGGTGTAGATTTTATAGAAATTAATGGTGAAGTGCTTCAAAAAATTAAAAAACTTCCTGAAAATGTAGACTACATATACAGGGTGGAGGATCCATTAGATGTGTACGAATTTGAACATTTAATTATAGATTACAAAAAAGCTGAAACATTACCAGAAGAATTTTTAAATAAGCTAAGAAATAAAAAGATAATACTAGAAGTAGATATTAAAGTTTTAGAGCAGCTCAATATAGAAGATAACTGCAAAATTTTTAGTAAACTAAATATAATAAGCATCAGAATAAAGGGCATTGTAAAGTATAACATAGCTGGGTGGAACAGACTTATAGAAAATATAAAAAATCGGTTTTCAGTATATGTGGATTTTTGTGCAGATGATAAATTTTATATGGCAACCTCCGTAAGCCTTGAATCTTGTATGGATGGAGCTGACGTTGTAACTGCAGCTTTTAATGGACAGGTTTATGGATTTGCATCTTTAGAAGAAGTTATTTTAGGCCTAAAGGTCATAAAAAATGGGAAAGTATGTGGAAATTTAGAATTTATGGGGCAGCTAGCGGAAGTGTATACAAAACTTACCCGGCAAAAGGTGCATCCTATGAAAGCTGTAATAGGAGAAGATATTTTTAAATATGAATCCGGCATTCATGTAGATGGCATAGAAAAGAATCCAGATACGTATGAACCCTATAATCCCTATGATATTGGAAAGAAGAGAATCATGTATATAGGAAAACATTCCGGGAAAAAAGCAGTGATAATAAAACTGAAGGAACTTAATATAAACTATCAGGATGTAGATATTGGAGAATTTTTGAAAGAAATAAGAAAAAACAGTATTAAACTTAAAAGAAATATTTTTGATAAGGAACTGATTGCAATGTTTAATGATTTTAAAAATATTTAGTAACTATTCACTATTAATTATTAATTCAACTTTCGCAGTTTAAAAAAATTGCGGCGCAATTTGCTTAGTTGAGAATTGAGAGTGGAAAGTGGAGAGTTAATGTAAATTTTTTTCCGTT
>DAIMMR010000044.1:0-17281 GCA_036720575.1 Clostridium sp. | reverse complement strand
CCTATCTAAGGGTTCTACCGACGCAGTATGATAAAAAATAGGCTAGCATACTGACCAGTTATTTCTTTGAAAATGCCTAATAAACCTGAGGTTTTTTTAAGAACAAATTTCGGTACTTACTAAAGGATGTGATTTAATATGGAGTCAAAAAACAGAAATATAATAATTGCAATAATGCTAGCTACATTTCTTGGAGCCGTAGAAGGAACCGTTGTGACTACAGCTATTCCTACTATTGTGAAAAGCTTAAATGGTTTTGAACTAATGAGCTGGATATTTTCTATGTACCTACTTACTTCTACTATAACTACGCCTATATATGGTAAATTGTCAGATTTATATGGAAGAAAAAATACCTTAATTGTAGGAATATCAATATTTTTATTAGGAAGCTTTTTATGTGGAATATCTATGAATATGTATTCACTTATAGCTTTTCGTGCTATTCAAGGAATAGGTGCAGGTTCAATATTTACAGTAACATATACTATAGTTGGAGATTTATTTGATGCTTCTGAAAGGGCAAAGATTCAAGGATGGATAGGTACAGTATGGGGAGTTGCCAGCTTAGTAGGTCCCTTCCTAGGAGGATTTTTAATAGATGTACTCTCCTGGCACTGGATATTTTTTATAAATATACCTTTTGGAATAATTTCTATAGTGCTTCTTAAAAATAATTTAAAGGAGAATTTTAAGAAGAGGAAAGTAAGAATAGATTATATGGGAATGTTGGTTTTAACTACTTCTATAGTACTTATTTTATATGGATTTTTAAGTGCCGGAAAAAAAAGCTCTCCTGATTTGGCTCTTACAATTATATGTATAAGTGCAGCTTTAGCACTTATGTTTGTATTTTATTTTGTGGAAAAAAAGTCAGAGGATCCTATTATGCCTTTTGAAATATTTACAAGAGTCAACATAGTTGTCAGTATAATAGGCTTTTTAGTATCAGCTTCACTAATTGCAATTGATGTATATATGCCAATTTATATTCAAAATGTGCTTGGATTTGGAGCAACTATTTCAGGCATTTGTATTGCCCCTATGTCATTTACCTGGCTTATATCTTCTATAGTTCTTTCAAAATGGCTGACTATATATAAGGAAAAAAGTATAATTTTAATATGTTCCATTATATTGTTGCTTTCTAGTTTCATTTTATTGACTTTTAGTGTAAGTTCAACATTACCTTGGATTATATTGTGTGTCTCTATAATGGGTTTTGGTTTTGGAGGTACTTTTACAATTGTCACTATAGTGGTGCAGGATTCTGTAGATTATGCTATGAGAGGAGCAGCTACGGCATCAAATATTCTTCTTCGAAATTTAGGACAAACTATAGGTGTGAGCATATTCGGCACTATATTCAATTTAAGTATAATAAAGTATTTTCAGAACATGGGAATTAAAGGTATAAATCCAAGCAATCTTTATTCTTCATCTATTTTAAATAGTGGCGTTTCACTTCAATTGGTAAAGGAATCTTTGATTTCAGGCTTACATCTTTTATTTATATGTGTTATTGGAATAAATTTGATTTCTTTTTTATTTGGATTGCTTTTTCCGAAAGAGTTTAAGGGTGAGTAAATATAAAAAAAGCAATAAAATTCTTGTACTTTCACAGAGATTTTATTACTTTTTAAATATCTTATAATGTGAAATTATCTAACTTAGTTTTTAATTCTTTAGAAAAATTATTTAATTCATCTGCCAGGCCTTTTATATTTCTCATATTTTGATTTACTTCAGAAGTAGATGCAGTTATTTCTTCAGAAGATGCTGATATTTCTTCAGATGCAGAAATCACTGAATCCATAGAAGAGGTTACTGTGTCTGTATTTTTATAGTTTCTATCTGGGATTGAGCCGCAGTACCAGATTTTTTTACACTGTCTGTTGAAACGTTAATTGTAGAAATAAGTTCATTGATCAAGTCACGTATTTTATTGACAGAATTTGAAGTATCATTTGATAATTTTTTAATTTGTTCTGCAACTACTGCAAAACCTTTTCCAACTTCCCCGGCTCTTGCTGATTCTATGGAGGCGTTTAAAGACAGAAGATTTATCTCAGTTGATATATTTTCTATGACATTTATTATAGTTACTATTTCATTTGATTTATCAAGTAATTTATTTATTTTGTGATTAGTATCTTTAGATAAAGCTATATTTTGTGAATTCTTATGTTCTAAATCTGTAAGCACTTCTATAATATTTGAATTCAAATTACTTGCAGATGCAGATTCATTTTTCATAGAAATACTGTTGCTCCTTACTTTATCTATGTTTTCAGCTAAAAGTTTCATATTATCGAAGCTATTTTGCATATCTTTTGTAGAGTCATTTATAGCTCCAGAAATTTGTTCTATAGCTTCTTTTACATTATTTGAATTTTCAAATGCAATATCTGTAGAATTTTGTCCTTCCTTAAAAGGATGCATCATCTCTATACCATTTTTATCAATAGCATACATATATGCACTTATACCCAGTTCTAATTTGAGATTAAGAGCTCTTGTTTTTCCATCCTTCTTTTTAGAACTTAACATTTCTGATTTAAATAGCTCCTGAGCGTTATGTTTGCTTATTTTTCCTGTATCTACCTGCTTTTGAAGACTATCCATCATAGCAAGCCCCATTTGTATTTTGTTATTGAGAGCTGTTTCTCCTAATTTAGTTAGAGCACTTTTAGCACTGAAAAAAGAAACTGCAGCTACAATAATAATTGAAAAAACTATTAAAATAAAAAAGGTTAAATATGATTTTAAAAAGGTTTTATTAAGTTGGTCATCATGCAAATTCTTATTTTGCATCACTAGATTTACCCCCTTTATATTGAAAGACGATTATTAAGAAAATTAGAATTGATAAATTTATAAAAAAGTCAATACTTATAAAACAACTTTTGCTCTTAAAATAGATATTCATCTTATCAATTTTATTTTCATACAATATATTAGGAATAATATAGAAAGGTATATTTATGAAGAAAAGGAATGGATATTATATTCAATTGGATAATGCAGCTGAAAACATGCTTAGGGGGGCAAATTTTTTAGGATGCGGACATAATGGAATAGTTTATCTTCTGGAAGACAATAACAAAGTGATTAAAATATTTAAAAGTAAATATGTTTGCAGAAGTGAATATAACATATTACAAAGAACTAGTAAGAGCAAGTATTTTCCGAAAATATATTCTCATGGGCTTTATTACATTGTGAGAAGTTATGCAGAAGGGGAAAGACTTGATTACTACATTAAACAAAATGGATTAAATGAAAAAGTTGCAAAGAACATTATTAACCTTATTAAAGAATTTCAGAAACTCAAATTTACTAAGCTAGATATAAGGTGTAAGGACTTGTATTTGTGTAAAGATTCTTCCATAAAAGTAATAGATCCTAAAAACAATTATTCTAAATACTGTAATTATCCGAGGCATTTAATGAAAGGGCTAGATAAATTGGGAGTGTTAGATGAATTTTTAGAATTTATAAAAGAAGAGTATGGTGAAGTTTATGAGGACTGGAACTATAAAATAAAAAGGTACTTATGCAGGGGGATAAAGTAATGGATATTTAATATACTTAAGTGTATATTTAAAGTATAATTATTTATAAATGCAATGGCAACAGGGAGGCAAATATGGTTTTTATAGTAACAGCATTACATTGTGAGGCAAAGCCATTTATAGAAAGGTTTGATTTAAAAAGGGATAATTCCATAAATAAATTTCAAGTTTTTAAAAATGAAGAAATTGTACTTATAGTAAGTAAAACCGGGGCAATAAATGTGGCTTCTGCTTGTGCATATATTATAGCTAAATTTGAAGCTGATCAATACGATACCTTTATAAATATAGGCGTTTGTGGGAGTAAAGATAGAACTTTTCAAATTGGCACATCAGTACTTTGTAATAAAATAATTGATAACATTACTGATAAGGATTTTTATCCAGACATGATATTTAAACATCCTTTTAAAGAAGCATGTTTGGAGAGTTTTTCAAAAATAGTAGATCAAAATGATCTAGAAAAAATAAGAGGGGACATTGTAGACATGGAAGGAGCTGCTTTTTTTCAAGCGGTATCTATATTTATGCCGCCCCATAGAATTTATTCTTTGAAGATAGTATCTGACTATTTGGATGGAACAAATGTAACTGGGGAAAAAGTTACTGAATTAATTTGTGAAAAGTCAGATGAAATATGTAGTTGGATACAGGATATCGAACACCAATGTGCAAAACCTAAGGATATATTGGATGAAAAGGACATGAACTATATAAATGAAATAGTATGCAATTTTAATTTATCTGTTTCTATGCAGCATCAACTAAAGAAGTTAGCTAAAGGATATAAGGTTAGAAATGATAACTTAATCCTAGCTCTTGAGCCCTTTACCCAGATTTACTGTAAGACTAAATATGAGAGGAAGATGTATTTTGAAAAACTTGTACAGCAGCTTGAATTTATGTAGCTTTTCTCATATTTATGTGGAAAATGGGGTTATTGAAAATAAAAATACAAAGAGGATACTGTCCAAGTTTAAAAAATCCAATGTTATAAAAATAAATCATTATAAAGATGTATTTTGCAGACACAATCAAGATTTTCTGGTGCAAAAAAAGTCTCCGAAACTAATACTTGCACGCAATGACGGAAACTTAATTTATGAAGGTGCAAGGGTATGTGATGATTTTGGAAATGAACATTTCTATTATACTTCATCTATTATGAATTGCTTGTATAATTGCGAGTATTGTTATCTGCAGGGAGTTTATTCTTCTGCAAATATAGTTCTATTTGTGAATTTAGAGGATGTTTTCAAACAGGTGGAGTGTATTCTAAAAAAGCACTCCGTTTATTTATGTATATCTTATGATACGGATCTTATGGCTTTTGAAAATATAACAGGATTTATTAGAAAATGGATACAGTTTGCAGAAAAGCATGATAATTTAAAAATAGAGGTAAGAACTAAAAGTTCCAATTTTAAAAGTATAGAAGATATAGTGCCACAGGATAATGTGATACTTGCATGGACTCTTTCACCAGAAAAAATTTGCAGAAAATATGAAATGGGTGCTCCAAATTTTAAGTTCAGGTTGAATAGTATTAAAAGTGCTATAGATAGGGGATGGAAGGTGAGAGTTTGCTTTGATCCACTGTTATATGTACATAATTGGGAAAAATATTATAAGAATTGTGTAGAAGATACATTCAAGGTTATTCCAGAAGAAAACATACAGGATGTGAGTATTGGTGTATTTAGAATTGGAAAAGATTATTTAAAGAACATGGAGAAAATGAATCCACAATCTCTATTATTGGCGTATCCATTTAAAACTGCAGATGGAACCTGCAGTTATTCAGAACAGCATCATAAGCTTTTGGTGAATTTTGTATATGATCTGGTTTGCAAATATGTTAAGAAATCTAAAGTGTTTGTACAATAAAAAGAATACAAAATTATAGAGAAGGTGTAAGGATGAAAACTGCAATTGTGACGGGAGCTTCTTCAGGTATAGGATTTGAAATAGCTCAGAAACTACTGAATATGGGTTATAAGGTTTATGGATTTGGCAGAGATTTTTCCAAGGTAGAATTTGATAGCCCCAATTTTATAAGAGAAATTTGTGATATAACAAATACAAATAAATTCTTCCAGAGAATAGATGAAATAAAGGCCAAAGATGAAATATTTTTACTTGTGAATAATGGTGGAGTAGGATACTTTGGACCCCATGAAGAATTAAATTCTAGAAAGATACATGAAATGATAACAGTGAATTTGGAAGTACCTATGGTACTCTGCAGTATATTGATGAGGCAGCTTAAGAAAAATAAGGGAATTATAATAAATATATCATCAGTTACGGCAAAGGAAATAAGTACTTATGGCTGTGCTTATTCTGCTACAAAAGCAGGATTAACTCATTTTTCTGAAAGTCTTTTTAGTGAAGTGAGAAAAACAGGTGTAAAAATAATAACAATACATCCAGATATGACGAAATCAAATTTCTATAGAAATGCAAATTTCAGTGAAGATGATAGCAGCGAAGACTTTTATATAAGTTGTAAAGATGTAGCAGATGTGGTGGAATGGGTACTTAGGGAACCTTTTAACTTGGTAGTAACAGAACTTACTTTAAAACCTCAAAAACATAGAATAAAGAGAAAATAGTATAAATTTGAGTTAAGAATTAATAGTGAAGGCTGATTTTTTCCCACAATGTTACGAAAAATTTTATCATTTTCAATAACTATTAATTCTTAACTCTTAATTATTAATTATTTAGAGAGAAGGAGCTCTGTTAGTATTTTTGCTATGATACTTTCTGCTCCTTCATTTGGATTTATTTTAGTTCTCAGTATTCCATCCATACTTCCGTTCGTAAAGGTATCTACAAGAGATTTGCTTATGGAGTTTTTACCTAAAAACCATTCATAACATAGTTTAGCTTTATCTAGATATTTTGTGTCTTTAAGTAATTTGTAAGCTTCCATATACATAAGAGCCGTTCCACAGGCTTCTAAAGGCTGTTCATCAAATTCAGAGGGGTGAGAATCTCCCTTTTTAAACCAGGTATTGCTTCCTATAGGTTTAAAATAACCCTCTTTAAAACACTGCTGTTCTAAAAAATTTAAAGCTTCTAGGGCAATATTTAGATATTCGCTATTATTTAATGTATTGCTGCTTTTTAAAAGGCACCAGGGAAATATGCCATTACCATAGGTAAGACTATTTCCGAACCATTTCCAGGAATCACTGCTGTAACATTTAAAATTCTCTACAAGAGCATCTGAAAGCATAGTTAAATCTTCTTTTACAACATCTTTTGAGATCTTAAATGTAGAACTATTCTCTAAAAGTTCACTGTAAATCAAATTTAATCCCAAAAGGCAGTAGGCTTTGCTGTGAATGTAAGACAATGACTTTATATTTGGGAGAGCCTTTAATAGCATGTTTTCAGCCGTATATTTTATAGAATCTGGAAGAATTTTTGATTGAACCATATATCCTAGTGCCCACAGGCATCTTCCAAAACAATCTTCGGAACCCTCTTCTTCAATGAACTTTCTGTTGTAATCCATAAAATTCTTAAAAGTTCCCCTTTTATTTTGAGCATAGAGCAAAAATGAAGTGTATGTAAAAATTAAGTTTATATACTTTTCACTTTTGAATTTTTCATACAACATTATAGCTATAATCAGAGCTCTTGCATTGTCATCTGTAGTGTAACCTGAATTTGGATCAGGAACTGCAAATACACTGTGCTGTATGATCCCAGTATCATCAGTCATTATAAAAAGAGGTATAGAATCTTTTTCTTCAAAGGTAAACATATATTACACCACCTGACTTGCAATTTGGCTATTTTTTATAACGGAAGCAAATAGATTTTCATATTGTGCTGCAACAGAAGGCCATCTCATTTTTATGCCTAACTTCATGGTAGCCTTTTCCATATTACGCCTCTTAAGAGGGTTATCCAATAAGAAATTTACAGCCTCTGCCAGTGAATCTGCATCTTTAAACTTTGCAAGAATTCCTCTATTTTTGCTTAACATTTCTTGTGCATACCGATAAGGCGTGGAAACAATAACTCTACCATAGCCTGCTGCATAGGCTAAAGTACCACTTACAGCCTGTTCTTTACCTAGATATGGAGTCATGTATATATCAGATAAAGTTAGGTATTGAACTATTTCTTTTTTTGTAAGATATTTGTTTACGAATTCTACATTGTGCTGAATATCAAATTGTGATACTAAATTCTTAAGTTTATTTCTATAACTTTCACCTTGTTCCTTTTTTACACAAGGATGAGTTTGACCTAGCACCAGATAAAGAACTTCAGGATGTTTTTTTGATACTTTTGAAATAGATTCTATAGCATATTCAATGCCCTTTCCAGGACTTAGAAGTCCAAAAGTACTTACTATGCTCCTGTATTTGTATCCTAGTTTTTCTTTTAAACAATTTCTATTTTCTACAACAATATCTGGAACTCCATGAGGAATAAGTATGATTTTGTTTTCAGGAATATTGTATGTGTTCATCAAAATTTTTATGGAGCTTTTTCCCATAGTAATGACTTTCTGGCTCTTATTACCTAAAGTTTTGAGTATAAATTTTTGTTTCTCAGAAGGCATTGAAAGTATGGTATGAAACGTAGTTATAAATGGAATATTTAAATTATTTACAAAATCTAATATATATTCTCCGCAGTCCCCACCATATATGCCATATTCATGTTCTAATACAACTAAGTTAGTATCGGAATTATTTAATATATTAGCAAGATGAATATAGGATTTTTTGTCAAATTGATTTAATGTAAAAGCTACTTCCTTTGCATATTTATAATTTTCATCATTGACAGCAGTTATTTTATAGGAATTAGAAGAAAATTTATTCCCTAAATTTTTTACAAGATCGGCAGTAAAAGTAGCTATCCCACATGCACGCGGCGGATAAGTACTCAAAAATACTATATTTTTTTTCAATGATATCACCTCTTAAGTTTTTATATTGCAAGTAAATTATTATAATTGTTTGAGACATAAGCTGAATTAATTATATTGCAATATTTCTCTATAGTGCAATCTGAAACTACTACAGAATTTGTAAGATTAACATTTTCATGTACATTTATTCTATCCCACAGTACACTCTTGCTTACATTGCAGGAAGTGCCGATATGACAATTATTACCTAAAACTACATAAGGACCTATCTGAGAGTTCGCTTCAATGATACAGTCCTGACCTATAAATACAGGCCCTATTATTTTAGCACTGGGATGAATTTTTACACTTTTATTTTTAAAAATTATAGTGCTTTTATTTGTAAGATTTTTTGTTTTCATAAGTTTATTGCAATTGCTGTATAATATATCTACGTGTGCTTTTATATATTTTTTTATTGTGCCTATATCTATCCAGTAGTCGGTGTATTTGTAGGCAGCCATTTTATAACTTTTATTCAAAAGCAGGGGATAAGTGTCATTTTCTATAGATACAATTTCCTTTTTAGGTATTTCTTTCAGTACTTCTGGCTCAAATATATACACTCCTGCATTTATCCATTTTGAGTTGGTTTCTCCTTCATTAGGCTTTTCTTTAAAAGCTTTTATATAGTTGTCTTCATCAAATTCTATAACTCCATACTGAGATGGATCTTTTACTTCAGTCATAGCTATGGAAACAGAAGCTTTTTTTTCTCTATGAAATTTTATGAAATCAGAGTAGCATAGATTATGTACTATATCTGAATTCATGATAATAAAAGTGTCATCAAAGAAACTTTCGGCATTTTTTATGGCGCCTCCTGTACCTAAAGGCAAGTCTTCGGAGATATAATGTATTTTTAATCCATATTTTTTACCATCCCCTAAATAATTTTTAATATAATCAGATTTATAACAGGTGCTTATGACAATTTCACTAACACCAGATTCTTTTAACTTTAGTATAGTTCTTTCTATAAGCGGTTTACCCATAATTGGAACCATGGGTTTTGGAAGTTTGTCTGTCAAAGGCCTTAGTCTAGTGCCCTTGCCTCCAGCTAAAAGTAATGCTTTCATATTGATTCCTCCTTATGCTGAATAAATTTTTGAAATTTAATAAACATCTTAATGTATAATTACAAATTAATGTATAATTACAAAGATGTTTATTAACTCAACTTTTGCACATATAAAATTTTGATTTAATATAAGAAAATTGCAAAGCAATTTTCTTAAAGAACAAAGTTCAAAGTTCAAATATCAAACAAGGATAATTTTCTTCCTAACGTTAGAAAATATTAAAATTATAGATTTCCTGAGGTACGATGGAAATCATCTTTATCTGTTCTTTGTTATTTGAACTTTGTTATTTTCTTTCAAATGCCCTTATTAATAACTATTGCCGATCTTAAACTTAAAGTAAGAAATCAGGTTAAGATATGAATTGATAACTGTGAAATTTAAGATATTTTTAAAACGCCAATATTGATAACAATTTATGTAATATATTGCTAATACTCTTATTTTAATCCAAAATATTTATTATGTCAACCTATATTTTTAAAAATTCTAAATATAAAATTAATTAAAGCCTGGAGATAATGTTATAATAAAATAGATAATAAATAGAATTGTGTCTATATTTTAAGTTAATTAGCTATAGGAGGAATTTAATTTTATGAAAAAAAAGATAGGTATATTTATAATCTCATTTATGATTATAATTTCAACCCTGTTTACAGCAGGTTGTTCTAATGATTCAACTGCAACTTCAGCTAAAAAAGATAAAATTAAAATAGCGGCTTTAAAGGGACCTACTGGAATGGGCATGGCAAAACTTATGGAAAATAAGAATGATTATGATATTACTGTGTACAGTTCTGCAGATCAAATAGTGTCTAAAATTGTAACCGGAGAATTGGATGGTGCAGCAGTTCCATCTAACCTTGCACCAATTCTGTATAATAAAACCAAAGGTCAAGTTAAGTTAGTTGGAATAAATACATTAGGTGTTTTATATATTGTGGAAAATGGAAATACAGTAAACAGTATAGCTGACTTGAAAGGGAAGACCATTTATTCAAGTGGTAAGGGGTCCACTCCCGAGTATGTGCTAAATTACATATTAAAGAAAAATGGATTGGAACCAGGAAAAGATGTAACTATTGATTATAAAATGGATCACAGTGATCTAGCTGCAGCAATAGCATCTAAAAAGGTGAATCTGGCTGTTTTACCAGAACCTTTTGTAACTACAACTAAAATGAAGGACAGTAATTTGAGAATACCTATAGATTTGACAAAAGAATGGGACAAGGCCTCTCAAGGACAGAGCAAGCTTGTAATGGGAACTTTAGTTTTTAGAAAATCATTTATCGACAAGAGAGGAAAAGATTTAGACAGCTTCTTGAGCAAATATAAAGAATCGGTAGATTTTGTAAATAAAAATAAACAAGAATCAGGAGAACTTATAGCAAAGGAAGGTATAATTCCAAAAGCTAAAGTAGCAGAAATGGCTATTCCAAAGAGTAATATAGTATTTATAAGTGCTAAAGATGGGAAACAGGCCTTGGAAAAATTTTATGAAGTTTTAAATGAGAATAATCCAAAATCCATTGGAGGAAAAATGCCGGATGAAAATTTCTATTACAGTGGAAACAAAAATAATTAAAAAACTATCTATACTGATATTTTGGATGCTGATTTGGGAGCTTTGCTCCCTTTTTATTAATAATTCTCTTCTTTTACCTTCGCCATTTGAAGTACTAAAAACTCTAATAATTCTAATGGGAAAAAATTATTTTTGGAAAAGTGTTTTTAATAGTATATTAAGAGTAATTATTGGAATTTTATTATCCATAGCTATTGGAATTATAACTGGTGTAATTGCAGGAATGAATAAATTTATAGAAGAATTATTAGAACCTTTTGTAGTTACTGTAAAATCTACTCCAGTTATATCCATAATTATTATAGCTTTAGTATGGTTTAATTCATCTAATGTGGTGATTTTCACAGCTATACTTATATGCTTTCCAATAATATATACAAATGTAATTCAAGGTATAAAGTCTGTAGATAAATATTTAATACAGATGGCAAATGTATATAAGGTAAAGAGAAAGTATGTGATAAAAGATATATATCTACCAAGTATAAAAAATTATATTATATCAGGAATATTTATGTGCCTTGGAATTGGATGGAAAGTTTCAGTGGCATCTGAAGTATTAAGTACTCCTAATTATTCTATAGGACTAAATCTTTTAAATGCTAAAACAACTCTGGAAACATCAGAACTCTTTGCGTGGACTATTGTAATTGTAATTTTAAGTTTTATTTTTGAAAAAATATTTAAGTATTACTTGAGTAGAGCAAAAAAGTAGTTGCTTACTAGAATTGTAAATTGTGCATTGATGAAGAGGGTGATTTTATGGAAAAGCAAAATGAAGACCAATATGAAGTTACAATAAGTAGATTGAGTAAATACTATGATGGAGTACCTGTTTTTTATAATTTAAATATGAAATTTTTGAAAAATAGGATTACAGCTATTCTTGGACCCTCAGGATGCGGCAAGACCACATTGTTAAATATAATAAGTGGAATTGAAAAAGATTATAATGGAGAAGTTAATTTAAAAGGCAGTACCATATCTTATGTGTTTCAGGAGGATAGATTGATTCCATACCTTAGTGTATATGATAATGTCGCTTTTGTATTAAAATCTACTATGAACAAAGGTAGAGTAGATTTAGCTGCAAGGAAATTTTTGAATATGGTAGAATTGTGGGATTATAAAGACAAGCTTCCTTACAAATTAAGTGGAGGAATGAAAAGAAGAGTTGCACTTGCTAGAGCATTTGCCTATAAAAGCGATTTGCTTTTAATGGATGAGCCCTTTAAGGGACTTGATGATAGACTAAAAAGTGATATAATAGAGAAATTTTTAATGATTTACAGCGAAAATAGAAGGACCATTATACTGGTCACTCATGATAAAGCAGAAGCTGAACAATTAGGTGATGTGATCTATTCACTGGATTAAAAATTAAGAATTTACTAATATATAGCTGGTATAAGTAAACTTTCTACTTATTACCAGCCATAATAACTATTTAGAGCTTATTATATATTGAGCCAATTCAGACATTTGACTTTCACTTAAATTGCCCATAGAAGTAAGTTCGTAGTTTATACCATTATCTTTCCATTTTAACGCACATTCTTGGCTAAATTTTTCTTTGAGCTTAACATTTTTATTTTTGCTTGAAATTCCAACTAGAACTTCCTTGCCATCTTTAATATCCTGTTCTTCTTTAGCTGAAAATTTAGTGCCTTCAGGTGCTGCATGCACTTTATATTGTGTAAAATATCCTGTAATGCTGCCCATTTTTACAGGTACGGCATTTTTAAATATTGGAGAATTTGCTTCTACAGATCTCTTTGAAGCTCCAAGAGTTAAGGTCGTTTTTCTATCATTATTTATGGAATAGGTTGCATTTGCTCCTCTATTACCATATTGTTTGTCCGGGGTTGCACCGTCTATATGTCCATCTACACTAGCGTCAACCAGTTTATATCCTCCAGGAAGAGAGTCAGGTATTTTTACACTGTAACCTAAATCTTTTTGTAAATCTGCTTTAGATGGAGCTTTATCGTAATGCTTCATATCTGTATAACCATTAACATATTTACCTATACTCTGAAGAGCTGAAGCCCTTAAATTTGGTGATGCAGCAACTGAACCTGCCAGTATAAGAAATCCGCAGGAAGCAGCAATGACAGTTTTTTTAATATTTAAACTAAAAGGTAAGAATTTTTCTTTAGACATATATTTATCACTCCTATTTGATGTAATTTCAGATTTTATATTTTCAAACATGTTATCAGATGGTACTATATCCTGAGATTTGTTTAATAAAGCTTTTTTTATATTTTTATCAAATTGTTCTTGATTAAGCATTTTCATTACACCTCACATCCTTATTATCATTGAAATAGTAACCCTCAAAATTTTCAGTTAAAAATTCTTTTTTAAGTAAATTTCTAGCGTTATGCAGCCGAGATTTTATCGTACCTTCAAAACATCCTAATACATGTGCTATTTCTTTTATGGACAACTCATTATAATAGTATAGGATAACGGTTGTTTTTAAAGGCATACTCAATTTATCAAGGGCCTTATCCACAAGATGTTTTATTTCATTTTTTTCTGTTATGTCAGACAGTGAGTTGTTTGAAATTGTATTTTTATCATTGATATTGTCAATACACAGGTTGTTTTTTTGTTTTGAACAGTACCTCCAGCATATTCTTGTAAGAAGGCGATAGAACCATGATTCAAATGCCTCTGCTTTTTTTAATTTTTTTATTTGACTGAAACATTTTATAAATGCTTCTTGAGCTATATCTTCTGCAATATCTTTTTGACCGGTTATAAGATATACAGTACGTACGGCTTTTACACTGTATTCTTCAAATAATATATTAAAGGCATCTAGATCACCTTCTTTACAGCGCTGTATTATGTCGATGTTATTCACTTAATTACCTCCTCTTTTTGGTGCACCTATTATATAAGAGACACCTTAGCTCAAAAAGGTTCAAAATTTATTATAATTTAATTAGAATTCCATATAGAGTGTCTAAATAGAAAGTTTACTTATACCAGCCATATACTAACAAATTTCATAACACTAAAAACTTTTTATAAGTCTAAAGCTCGGTATTTTGAAAATCTAAAGGAGCTTATATAAACTCGTACCTCAGACATATATAAGCTCCTAAGATTTTCTAAAATACCTCACTAAGACTTATAAAAAAAGTTTTTAAGTGTAATTTCAATTTTGTTAGTATATTTTATGTATAAGTTAAAATTTCAATTAGGATCACTCATATATATATTTAATTTCACAATTAAGACTATCTAAATTACCAGTTTGATTTAAATAGTAAAGTTATAAATTCAACCAAGATTTATCCGATTACTACCATTGCTAACATACCTATTGCACTCTGTGAAAGTGACTATCACCAAATCAAAGATTTGAATATCTGATTTTCTATCAAAGTGGGGGATAAGCACTGCTACGCGCTTGGATAACAATTTCCCCTAAAGGATAACGCCTTCTAAGTGCTAAAGGCACTAAGAAGCTTGTTAATAAGCATCAGATGGAGTCAAAACTCAACCTGATGCTAAGAATTCTGCTTATAATTAGCAAATTCGATCACTTATAGATTTAGTTTTAAACTTTACAATCTATAGATATTCTAACTTAAAAATCAACTTATACATAGGCATATTTTTACAATAATGAAGCTCTTTTAAATATTTTGTATATAAGGCTTAGAAAAAAATTTTTTGAAAAATCTAGAACTTTTGAATTGTTTGAGGTACGAGTTTTCAAAAGTTCTCAGTATTTTTCAAAATTTTTTACTTAGCCTTATCAAAATATTTAACGAGCTGAAGTTTGTAAAAAATATCCGGAGTATAAGTTGATTTCCTGTTTAGACACTCTATATGAAAAGTTTAATTACAATTGGTATAGTAACTATTGAAAGCAGTGATGAAAAAGATACTATAAAAGCAGAATACTCTTTATTCTTATTAAAGTTTTCTGCAAAAATTGTTGTGAATGCTCCTGCAGGCATAGCTTGCATTAAGATCAATGTCTTTAATACCATAGAATGTTCTTTAAATAAAAGAGAAACAAAGTATAATGATGCTGGTATAAGTATAAGTTTTATGAGTGAACCATAGTACATACTCTTGTCTTTAACGATTTTACTAAGCTCACTTCTTGACAATAAACTTCCTATTATAAGCATGGATATTGGAGTTGTAAGTCCTCCCACCATTTTCATTGTATTCATAAATATAGGGGGGATTTTTATTGAAAATACCATGATTAAAAGTCCAATTACTGCAGAAAGTATTCCCGGATTTTTAAGAGATTTTAACACTTCTTTAAAGCTGCTTGTATTATTAAATAGCATTACACCATAAGTCCATACAAAAACATTAAAAACCATATTGAATATAGCAGCATATACAACTCCTTCATTCCCAAAAACGCTTTGAGCTATAGGAAATCCCATAAATCCGCAGTTTGAAAATACCATTGCAAATTCAAAGACATTTCTGTTTTCCTTATCAATTCCTATAAGTAGAGGCTTTACTAATAGAGGAGTTAATGTGAATATTATAATACTGTAGATAAAAGCTTTTATAACGTTATTTGAAATATTTGAACCGTAGGAAATGCTAAAGGAAGAAATAACCAAAAATGGAGTAGCTATTTCTACTAATAGCTTGGACAATCCATTTGATAAATTTTCATCTATAATATTTCTCTTTCCACCATAAAAACCTACTAGTGCAACCAAAAATAATGATATTATTTGAGTTATTACTGTATTTATTCCCATGTGTTAACCTTCCTATTATTATTATTCTATTAGTACATTACATAAACAATTTCATCATATACAGATAAGATGTAAGTTGTCAAACATTGAATAAGCAACTGAAAAGCTTTTATATATGACTCAAATAGTGTATAAAAGGCAAATTAAAATAAATATTGACTTATTAGTAAATAAGATTTACACTAATGCTTGATAAACTAGTCCTTTCCACACAATTTGTTAGAATTATGGAAATGAATATCCACAGAAAAAGAGGGAGTATCTAATGAAATTTACTATTTTGAACTTTTTTTTCTTAGTTGTTTTAGGATCTCTTTTTTATAGTAGAATGTGAAAAATGGGGCTTTATTATGGAAATGGATTTAATTTGTTCTGAAAATATGACAAGAGTATTAGAAGAAATACTTAGTACCCGGAAAATAACAATTAACAAAGATGCCAATGTATGTGTAATTGAAAAAGGATTTCCGTTAGAAGAAGGCAAAATAGGCATATACTTTGATATGGCAACTATAAATGTCTTGATGGATTATTTAGATGATATTTCAACAAGCAAAAATGAATTTAAAAACATAATTACAGGAAGATGTGAAAAAGATGAGCTTAAAGTATTAAACTATAGTGATATATATTATTTTGAAGCTATGGGCAATGACGTTTTTGGTAGAACAGCGAATAAAAAATATAAAGTAAAGGAAAAGCTAGGGAATAAAGGATTTATAAGAGTAAGTAAATGTTTTGTTGTAAATATAGAGAAAGTGGATCGTATAATCTTCTGGTTTAATAGCAAGCTTATATTAAAAATTATGAATATAGATGAAGAAGTTTATGTTACACGGAAATATTTGAACGATTTTAAGAAATTCCTCGGCGTATAGAGAGGTTTATAGATTTTGGGGTGATTTGAATATGAAGGAAAACGTAAAAGACTTTTTATTTAATTTAATAATATCTATATTCATAGGATTATTTGTGGGTATGGCTGAAGTAACGGTTATAAATATTAATGGTGTAGTTGTGTCTATATTAATTATATCTTGTATACTTGGTGGTGTTATCGGAACAATTTCCAGGTTTGCATTCATTTATATGTTTGGAATAAAACAAATTGATGTAAAATTATCTTTTTTAGCAGTGTTTGTTATAATAGGAGTTATTTCATGTATACCATCGTTTTATAACTATTTAGTTTATGATGAAAAAATTGTAACAGTGATATTAGCCTCAATTTTAATATCAGCGGAATTTCTAGGAATGAGCTTTTGCTACTATTCCTATAAAAAATATTTGAAGTTTAATTTAAAACTTATAAATAAGAAGAAACAATTAAG
>DAIMMR010000526.1:0-2497 GCA_036720575.1 Clostridium sp. | reverse complement strand
CCTGGATAACGATTTCCCCTAAAGGATAACGCCTTCTAAATGCTGAAGCACTAAGAAGCTTGTTAATAAGCATCGGGTGGAGTTAAAACTCTATCTGATGCCAAGAATTCTGTTTATGAACTGTGGCGCCCTTCCTGTGTAAATGGATCTTGTTTGGAAGGGAAAATGACTTGTGGAAAGTTACAAGAGATACGAAAGGAATATAAGGTAGACGAAAAAAGTAAATAAGAAATTGAGGTATAAAGGGTAGGATTATGAAAAATAAATATAAAAAATCAACGAACTTGACAGATAAAATTGAGTTTAGAGAGGATTTAATTGAAGGCAGAAATGCAGTTATTGAGGCTTTAAAATCAAGTAATACAACTATAGAACAGATTTTTCTTGCAGAGGGAAATATGTCAGGTTCTATAAATGTAATACTTGCTAAAGCTAAAGAGGAGCATATAGTTGTAAAACAGGTGGATAGAAAAAAGTTAGATAAAATTTCCCAGACAGGAGCACATCAAGGAGTAATTGCACAAATAACTCCTTATAAATACTGTGAAGTAGAGGATATATTAGAATACGCTAGAGAAAAAAAAGAAGCTCCTTTTATAATTGTATTAGATGAAATAGAAGATCCCCATAACTTTGGTGCAATAATAAGAACTGCTGAAATATGCGGTGCTCATGGAATTATAATACCTAAAAGAAGAAATGTGGGAATTACGCCTGTAGTATATAAATCTTCTGTAGGAGCAGCAGAGTATATGAAAATATGTAAAGTTACAAATTTGAATACTACAATAGAAAAATTAAAGAAAGATGGTATATGGGTATATGGGGCTGATATGAGTGGAGAAAATTATTGCTTTGATGTTGATTTTAAGGGACCTGTGGCTTTAATAATAGGAAGTGAAGGAAGAGGAATAGCTAAACTAACTAAAGAAAAATGTGATGTGCTGGTAAAGATACCTATGGTAGGAAGAGTATCATCATTAAATGCTTCTGTGGCAGGTGGCATATTGATGTATGAAATATTAAAGCAAAGAATAAAATGTGGTAGAAGTTGAGAAATATTTTTGTAGATGGATATAATGTTATAAATAGTTGGCCTAAGTTAAATAATATAAAAAATTATAGCCTTGAAACTGCAAGACAGTCGCTTATAGAAACTTTAAGCAATTACTCGGTATATAAGGACTATAAAGTTTTTATAGTATTTGATGCCCATATGGTATCGGGAAGCTTAGAAAAAAAAGAAAAAATTAATAAAAATGTTGTAGTAGTATTTACTAAAGAAAATGAGACGGCAGATAGTTTTATAGAAAGAACTGTAAATAATATAGGACGTAAAAATGAAGTATTTGTAGTAACTTCTGATTCGCTAGAACAGCAAGTAACATTTCAGAGAGGTGCTGTTAGGATGTCCTCTATTGAATTTTATCATGAAGTTAATAATGTAGAGAATCATATAAAAAGTAAAATTGAAAAGAAATATTATGAGCAAAGGAATACCTTGGGAGATAGGATAAAAGAGGACGTATTGGAAAAACTTGAAAAGATTCGTAAAAGTGACTAAAATGTATTGACTATAAATTTACTTTTAATGTATAATTGTAGCAGTGGTTTATAATTGTGTTGGAGGGGATACCTTGGATAATATGAGTTATAATGCTAGGAAAGTTTCCCCCTTTGAAGAAAAATTAGATGAAGAAATAGTTATTGAGGCAAAAAAAGGGGATGTAAGTGCTCAGGAGTACCTGATAAATAAATATGGAAATTTTGTTAAGTCAAAATCAAAGTCATATTTTTTAATCGGCGCGGATAAGGAGGATATCTACCAAGAAGGTATGATAGGTTTATATAAGGCTATAAGGGATTTTAAACCAGATAAGTTATCATCTTTTAAAGCTTTTGCAGAACTTTGCGTGACCCGTCAAATAATAACTGCTATAAAAACTGCTACTAGACAGAAGCATATTCCATTAAATACATATATATCTTTAAATAAGCCTATATATGATGAAGAATCAGATAGAACTTTATTGGATGTTTTGTCTGAAACTAAGGTGGCAGATCCCGAAGAACTTGTAATTGGAAGGGAAGAGCTAAATCATATACAAAGTGAAATAGGGGAAGTGTTGTCAAATTTAGAAATGGAAGTACTTATGTCTTATGTAGATGGAAAGTCATATCAAGAAATTGCATGTGATTTAGATAGACATGCCAAGTCTATAGATAATGCTTTACAGAGAGTTAAAAGAAAACTGGAAAAATGTTTAATTCATAAATAAGAAATAGTATATTGACAAAAAAATATACTTGTATTAGAATTAATAACTGATATGTTACTTTTGATATTTAATTGAAGTTTATTGGCGGGAGTAGTTCAGTGGTAGAACACCAGCTTCCCAAGTTGGTCGTCGCGGGTTCGAGTCCCGTTTCCCGCTCCAAGAGAAATTGCCCATGTAGCTCAGTAGGCAGAGCGTCACCTTGGTAAGGTGGAGGTCAC
>DAIMMR010000525.1:0-2504 GCA_036720575.1 Clostridium sp. | reverse complement strand
TCTTCTATTACTTTTTTAACTTCATCATAACTAAATTGTTTCATTTCTCCTGCTCGTTTTCTGGAACAGGCATTACAAGTATATTTTTTGGTTTGCATAAATGTATCTAAATCTGTTTCATACGGTTTTCCACAAGTTTTACACTTAAAACTTAATTTAGTTTTAAAATTTTTATATTCATTAGATAATAATATTACGCCCTTACTTTCTGCATATTTTCTTATCATGTCAATATTCCAAATCTTTTTTCCAGATTTAGCAACCATGCATTCATCACATATAACTTTCCCATTTATAAATGCATTTAGATTAACCCAAAACGTATGTTGTTTACAAGAACACAACACTTCCATTTTAGTTTGGTTATTTTTATATTCTTGAGATACCAATTTACACCCTTTATCTTCAATTATTTTTACTACTTCATCATATTTATATCTTCTTGCCATTTATAATACTTCCTTTCAACATAATAAAATTCAGAATTCTACTATCTTGAAAATAAGTATTGTTCTGAATTATTTGCTATTTATAATTCGCTTAATTTAAATAAGGAGAAAAACGATTTAAGCATTATCGCTTTTCAATTTCGTTAGCTAGACGAAATCTATTTCTCCTGATTTTAATTTATTTTTTGTTAACTTTTTGTTCTTTTTCTTCTTTTGTTTCTTCTACAAAATCTACAAATATAAAACCATTCATAAGTAAATACTGCTTATGTTTTGGAATAGATTTATATTCTTGCTCGGTCAATATAATAGAATTATTTTTATCAGTTAACGTAACTAATTTATCACCATAAGGCAATTCAACACTTCCATTGTAAGTTTTTGTTATTTTATACTTCAACTATATCACGCCAATCTATTAAAGTTCTTCAGATGATGCTATTTCATAGCAGTTTATAACGTAAGGTGCTAAACCATTTAAAGTTAAAAGGTCTAATACAATTTGAGAAGATTCAGGAACATCGGCAGAGTTTGAACCACCAATATTAAAGTCTTTTGTCAAAGTAACGTTATTCATTACTATATCACCAGCATATAATCTCTTATTACTAATACTTTGTAATAAGCATTTTGCATATGCTTTATAAATTCCTGTACCAGTTGCACTAGCTGATAATTGTTCAGCTTCAACGGATTCAAAATAATAGCAATTCAAAACGCCACTAACCCCAGCAGGTAGCGTAATTATTTTTCCAGCTATACTGAATTGTCCAGCGGTAGGGGCTGAACTTGTTTTGGTAAGCTTTTGAACATCTTCGCCATTTGCATTACTTAAAAATACAGTAACATTTTCCGATAAAACAGGAGTGCCACTTAATGTAGCAGTTGTGCCAGATATAGCAACCATTTTTTCATCTTTTGGTGTCATTACAGTCTTTACTACAACTTTATTTCCTAACATTAATGAAAGTTGATCCATTCCTAATGTTGAATTATTTGCGGTAAGCTGAACATCCCTATCCCCTTCTATAGTCATCAAAACAGGGTTGTTTAAGCCTCCACGGAGTTGTGCCTTCGCAGTTGTGTCTGATATATTGATGTCGCTAAGATATTGTAATTTACCAGCAAATTCATTATTAGCATCATAAAATTTTAAATCCTTTATACCTTTTATAACAAAGTCTTTAAGTGTATTTGTAATAGGCATTTATTTCACTCTCTTTCTTTTTAATTTAATCTATAAACAATCTTTTGCCCAATGAATATCATTATAATTGATTTTGTTCTTTTTAGTATCCCAAACTCCTTGATATACTGAATTCATAATGTAGTCGTAATTTTTATCTTGTTCAACACCAAAGTATTGAGCCATCAATTGATACATTTTTAAATCCCATACATTAAATAAGTTATATCCAATACCTTGAGAGCAAACTCCATTAACGACACCCATCAAAGTTATTGTTCCTTTTTCTTTATTACCATTTTTTTTATTTTCAAACTCAATGAATTCTTCAACCATTTTTCTTGCTTCTTCACTTTTTGCTAAACTAGGATCAAGCTCATCTGAACTATCTTTGCTACCCCTATTAACAACGTAAATTTTCTTAACTAATTGCATTAATCCATTGAATCTATTTTCGTTTACTCTATATCTTATATTATCACTATCGTAAGCCACAAAATCATTCCATTCACCGTTCTTCCATTCTAAATACGTAAAAGTATTTAGAAACTCAATAAACATTTGATTATAATGTGGATAACTAAGAAGTATATCATAAACTTTTAACTTATCTATATCTTCAGGTTTGACACCTTCTAACATATCTTGTGGTGTTAAAACTGTTAAGCCTGTCAAATAATAATACTTATCTAATTTAATTTTTTTAAATATATCACCAATTGAATAGTTTCTAACTAAAAATCCTTCGTATTCAATATCTTCGCCAGCAAGTAGAAGTCCATTTAACTCAATATCAGAAACTTTATTTTTCATCTCTATCAATCCAGTCTATGAAGAAAAGTTGTACCACCCTTGCAGAGTAACCCGTA
>DAIMMR010000524.1:0-2516 GCA_036720575.1 Clostridium sp. | reverse complement strand
GATTACAAGTTTGTTTTGTAATCGAGAGATAAATGACGTAGATGTTTATTTTAGGAATAGTGAATCTTTGGAAGTTTTTCTTACTGAAAACATAAAGAATAATCAATGGGTATTGAGTAAAACAGATAAAGCATTATTGGTTAATTGGAATAAATTAAAAGTTCAGTTTATATACTTTGATACTTTTGACAATGTGCAAAATTTATTTAACACCTTCGACTTTACTGTTTGTATGGGTGCGTTCGATTTTAAGACTGAAGAATTTATATTACATAATGATTTTCTAAAACATAATACTCAAAAGATATTAAAATTTAATTCCAATACCGCTTATCCAATAGTTTCGGCATTTAGAATTGATAAGTATAAAGTCAAAGGCTATACAATAAGCAAGGACGAATTTATGAGAATTATGCTAACAATTTCATTATTAAACATTGATACATACGAACAATTCAAGGAACAAGTAGGTGGAATGTATGGAATTAATTATGATAAATATCTAAAACCAGAAAAAGACGAAGAATTTGATTTAATTAAGACTATCGAGAAGATGTCAACTTTATGTTTAAATGATGAATATTTTAATGGCGATGGTATGCCTGATTTTATAATTGAAGATTTTGACATTTTGATAGCTGAAATTACGAATTCTAAAATTAAATATTTTGAATACAAGAATAAACTTTACAAATGTGGTTCGAGTGGTCTTTCACGCATTTCTAAAGATGAAATAGAGAAGAATTCAGCTATATATGAAAAGGTAAATTTATTTGGCGATATTATAAAAGATAACAAACTTTATAAATTTGTTATGAAAAAAGACAATGGATATTATAGTTTTTATAATCCTAAATTTGAATATAGAATAAACGAAGATGTTGTTGCTGAAAACTATATGGGGTTATATTGTGGCTTATATCAAGATAGATTTAGTTTTTCATATGCTTATGAGGATAAATCAGTACTAATAGAGTTAGAGGTTAAAGAAGAAGATTTTATAGAGATTGATACTTATAATTTGTCGTTTAAATTTAAAAAGGTTAAATTTGTTAAAGAAGTAGAAGAAAGAAAATAATTATAATAAAACCTATTTATATTCAGTTAGGAGGTATAGAAATAGAAACTAAAACATGTCAAAAATGCAAAAAAGATTTACCATTAGAGTTATTTAGCAAAAATAAAAAAACAAAAGATGGACTTCAAAGAGTTTGTAAGGATTGTCAAAGACAGTATTATAAAGAGAATAAAGAAAAAATGCGAGCTTACAAAAAAGAGTATGTAAAAAACAACAGAGAAAAAGTATTGGCTGGTGAGAGAGAATATTTTTACAGAAACAAAGAGGCATTTATACAATATCGAAGAGATAATGTGAAGCGTATAGCAGAATATAACAAAATGTGGAGAGAAAATAATGTCGAAAAAACAAGAATGTACAATAGGCGACGTAATTTAAAAATGAAGAGCTTGCCAAATACCCTAACCGAAGAAGAATGGCAGAATACATTAAAAGAATTTAATTACAGTTGTGTATATTGTGGTGAACAATCGGAATTAGAAAGAGACCATTTTGTCCCAGTAAGTAAAGACGGTGGAAATACCGTAGACAATATACTCCCTGCTTGTAAAAAATGTAACCAGAGTAAATGGAATTATGATTTTTTCGATTGGTATCCAACTTATGAATTTTATAATGAAGATAGAGAAATACATATATTAGATTATTTAGGATATGAGTTAAATTAAAAGGAGTGATTAATTGCAATATTTTGGTGGTAAACAACGCATTAGTAATCCGTTGGGTGAGTTTTTAAATTCTCAATTAGAAGAAAATCAACCATTTGTAGATTTGTTTTGTGGGAGTTGTAATATAATGACTAAAATTGACAGTAATAGATTAAGAATAGCAAACGATAAACACAAATACTTAATAGCTATGTGGAAAGAACTACAGTTAGGATGGCAACCACCTACAATTTTAACAAAAGAACAATATTATGAAGTGAAAGAGCATAAAGATGATTTTCCATATTTAGCAGGCTTTGTTGGTTTCGGTTGTAGTTTTGCTGGAAAATGGTGGGGTGGCTATGCTAAAAACAAAAGGGAGAGAAATTATTGTAATGATGCTTATAATAGCACAATGAATAAATTAAAATACATAAAAGATGTTAAATTTTATAATTTAGATTATAGTGAAGTTACACCGTATATACCAAAAGGATCATTAATATATTGTGATATACCCTATAAGAATACTACTCAATACTGCAAAAATGAAGTGGGACAATTTAATCATGATGAGTTTTATGATTGGGTGAAAAGATTTCATAATAACTATGAAATATATATAAGTGAATATAAAGAAAATGTACCTGAAGATTTTGAAGTTGTATGGGAATATCAAAGCAGGCAAGATATAAGAAATAAAGATAATAAGCTACAAAAAACTATAGAAGTATTGATTCAATACAAGAATTAAGTTAAAAATACATAAAGTAATAAAATTTACATTTTAT
>DAIMMR010000523.1:0-2520 GCA_036720575.1 Clostridium sp. | reverse complement strand
TTCCCTTCTATTTCTTTGTCAATGGTTTGAGGGAAGTGCGAAACATGAGTTAAATATAATGAAAATATTAGATATTTATAATGCGGTATAAAAATCAATGTAAGTAAGTGACTTTTTATAAGTTCATAGTCAAAAGTTCAACTTATTCTCATTTATAAGAATATTTTTGAGGGCAACACTTAAATCTTTTTTATATGTGCCAAAGGGTAAAATAAGGTTCATGAGAAATATCAAATAGATAAAAATATACAGAAATGCTTGACCAATCATTCTCGGCAGAGAATTTTCGCAATATATTTCAAATAGAAAATCGCAAAGGAAATCTAAGAAAAGAGATGTTTCCTGCAAAGTATATTTATTTTATTAATGAAATTAAAACTTTAAAGTCTGAAATTAAAGAGAAATCAATAGAACGAAAAGATGGTAATATTTCAAAGAAAGAGTATCAATTAATAAAGGATGAAAAGAATAACAAAATAAAAGAATGTAAGAAGAAAAAGGACGATGTTTTGTATGAGCAGGTTAAGAAAATTAGTGCAAATGTAAATAATGATAGTTTTAAATTTACAATAAACATTCAAGAACGTGAAGGAAAGCCTGTATATCAGTTAGGAGATAGTTTGGAAGAATTTTATGCCATTAAACAACTACAATATAATATCAGAAAAACTTTTCAAGTAAAACAAGCAGACAGATACAGCATTTTAAAACAGATTAACTTATTATTAAGCGATAATTTTCCCAAATACATAATTAGGACTGATATTAAAAGTTTCTATGAGAGCATTCCACAAATAGAACTATTGGAAAAGATTGAGCAAAATACTTTACTGAATTATCAATCAAAGAAATTCATTGCTGGGATTTTTGAAGAATATGAGTCTAAAAAAGACCCAATAAAATTTAAAGCAAAAAAAGGCGTACCTAGAGGGATTGGAATAAGCGCATATCTTGCGGAACTTTATATGCGTGATATTGATAGAAAAATCAAATCACTTGAACATGTTACATTTTATGCCCGATATGTTGACGATATATTTATCATCTTTACGCCTAACACAAAGAGTTGTGGTATAAACTATTTTGAGAAAGTCAGTACAATTATAACAAGTTCAGGTTTGGAACTAAACCCTGAAACAGATTCTAAGACACAATTAGTAGATATGCTTAACAAGTTTGAGGGTTTTAATAGTACATTAAACTATCTTGGATATAAGTTTAATTTATTGGGGGTTAAAATTAAAGGAGAAGAGAACCTTATTGATTATCGGCTATCTGTAAATTTGTCAGAGAAAAAGATTGAGAAGTATAAATCACGTTTAAAATTATCATTTGACACATATAATAATGAAAGTAAGTATAATGAGCGTAGAGCACGAAAAATATTATTTGACTGTTTAAGAATGCTTACAGGAAATACTAATTTAGTCAATAGTAAGAATGGTGTAAAGGTTGGTGTTTATTTCTCTAACAGCTTACTTGATAAAGAGAAAAAAGATGGTCTAAAAGACTTGAAATGTTTTGATGGGTTCTTAAAGGAGATGGTACATAGCAGGTTAGCGCCTTATTCAGAATTGCTCTTTGATGTTGACAAACTAAGAAGTCAAATTAAACAATGTTTTTCATTTCAAAAAGGTTTTGAAGATAAGAGGTTCCATAAATTCACAATTGAAGAGTTGAAAACCTTAAAGAGAATTTGGGCAGATGAGACGATATAAAAGAAAAATACGGTTAAAATACAAAAAAGAAAGAGTTGTTCTTTCCGATGTTCTTCCGTTTGAAATTCCTATTATTTTTTCAAATCGTTATTTTTATCGATTCCTAGTTTCTTATGGGGTGGAGATTCGAGATAATAAAATATATTGGAATGAAAATAAAAGAGGGTTGACAGAAAAGAAAAAAGATACCCTCCTTCACATTATTAAACTTCTGTTTGGATGTAAACCAAATGAACCTATTCAAAATAACTGTTTCAATTTGAGCAAAAATAAGCGAAGGATACCATTTGTTTACAAGATTACCCATAAAGATAAAGAGTTCCGTGAGTTAGCAGTTATCCACCCTAAAAACCAAATTGATATTATTGAGTTTTATGAGAAGTATAAGGAACTGATATTGTATTATTGCAATATCAGTCGTTTTTCCATTAGAAGGCCAGCAGAAGTTGCTAAGTACATATTCTTTAATGATAAGTTGCATAAACAAAAATCTGGATTGAAAGATGATAGCATAGAAGTGAACATAAATGAGTATGAGCATTTAAAGACTTTTTTTACCTATAAAAAATATACAAATATTTTCCGCTTTTATGAAGATTACCGTTACCAGAGAGCCGAAAAGAAATATGATAAATTAATACGTTTTGATATATCAAAGTGTTTTGATAGTATCTATACACATTCTCTTCCTTGGGGTTTATTGAATAAGGAAATGGTAAAAGATAACATTACCCTATCTAAAAATACTGCTTTTTGTAAAGCATTTGTATTTAATGTAAAGTTGTCTCCTTTTGCGTTATAG
>DAIMMR010000522.1:0-2520 GCA_036720575.1 Clostridium sp. | reverse complement strand
ATTTAGATACTAATTCTAATTTTTCATCCAAATTTTGTCCCTCCTTTTCTTTATTATTAAAATCTATATTAGACAGTTTATTAATTTCTTCTTTTAATAAACTAAAATCTAACGCTATATCTTTAAGATTAAATGAATTAACTCCACCTATCTTACTGCCTTCAAAACATGGTTCAACGCCTATTGCACAAAATCCTGCAAATTCAGCATCATCTACTTTATAAGCATCAAGTTTTTCATCCCATGAACCAGATTTTACATTTATCTCCATGCTGTGCTTTGAACCATCTTGTAATACCTTTTTACATTCATCTTCAAATCTTTTCCATACATAACCCGTAACACATAGGTACTCGTGTTCAGTTATTCCATCATCTTCTATATAATTCTCCCACGTTATTTCTGTAGATTCAGGTATCATTCCAAAAGCATATGTAATTGTTTTAAATTCTACATCACCATTACCATGTATAATCAATTGATCGCCATGATCTGTAAAATCACTATCTTGCATATAGCCAACAATAGGAGTATTATATATTGTAGGTAACATTTTATTAACAACCACATCTTTTTCAAAATATGATTTATTTCTATTTTTACCTGTATACATTACCCTAATTTTTACTTTTGCAAGATTAGAATTTACACTCTCTACACAAAGTAACTTAGTATCAAATGTTAACTGTTTTTCCAGTTTTCTCACTTCCTTGTTTTTAATTTATTTTTAATTCTTTTTTAAGAATTTCTTCTATATTATCAAAATCCCAATACCAAATCTCTAATAAATTAATATTGTTATCTTGGGCATACTGTCTCTTACGCCTATCATGTTCCTGTTGTGCTTCTAAATTAATTTGTGTATACTCGCCATTACTACCATCATGAAAATTACCTTGATATTCAATTAATAAATTATTTACAGGCAAATAAAAATCATAAGACAATAAACCATTTTTTAATCCTACTAATCCTTCAAATTCTTTATGAATATCATATTTAATATTAAAAATATCTAATACTTTTTTAATTTTTTGTTCACCTTTTGGCAAACTACAAATTGGACATCCTTGTTTTCTTGACGTAAATGAATAAGTTTTTAAAGAATATTCTGACTCACATTCTGGACATATTAAATATATGTTTTCTGCTCCCGCATATGGCATTTCAAACGGTGACAACTTATTTTTATTACTCCAACAAAGTTTTATAAAATTTTCTGGTAAATTTTTTAATATCCAATCTCCCAAACTGCCATTTTTAGCAATTGCATTTTCTTTACTTACTCTTACTATTATTTCTTTATGTATACATCCACAAGACGTTGTTTCTCCACGTCTTAATGAATTAACTGCAACAGTCGTATAATTACCACAATTACACAGACAATTCCACATAACTACATGCTTTCCTTTTGGACTTATGTAATCTTCGGCTCTATCAATAACAATTAATTCACCAAACTTAAATCCTGTCAAATCTTTTAAACTTCTTTTACTAACTAATTCACGATTTAAACAACCACAAGATTTAACTTCGCCATTTTTTAATTTTTCAGCATCAACTTCTTTAAAATTACCACATTCACATTTACACAACCATCTTGTTTTGGTTTGTCCACCTTTAGTAATTCTACTCTCAAGATTTTTCATAACTAATAATCTACCAAAAATTTTACCTGTTAAATCTATAATTCTTGTTTTTTTACCACTAACAATTAAATACTTATTTTCTTCCATTTTTATTTCCCTTTCTTTAGCCCTTTTAATTTAATTTATTTATATTTTTCTTGTAATAAACTCCAATCTTTTTCAAATCGTTCACTATACTCAAAGAAAAATATAGTTTTGTCTGGATTTTCTTTCATACTTTTTATATCTATTATCGGATGATTCATTTTTAATAATCCTCTTGCAATAGCAGGATTAAATATTCCCTTATATTGCTTATCCATATTTTAACCTCTTTTAAGCATCTCTTAGAATTTTAATCTATTTGTTAAAACTATTCTGCCATCAAAATCACTAAAATTCATTTTTTCAGAACAGTTAACAAGCGTATAAATACCATCTTGTTCATTTAATAATTTACAACCGAGCTTTTGTAATTCGATTGCAGTTTCTTTGTCTTTAGCTAAGATTAATTTATTCATTTAGCAATCTCCTTTTTATTTATTAGCCCGTGTTTTCTGGGTTTCTTTGTCTCTTTGCTTTGTTGTCTCTTCGCTTGGCGTATCTGTTTTAGGTCTACCAGCTTCACCAGTTGGATTATAGGAACTTTGTAATGGTATTAATAAATCTAATAAACCACTATCATTTTCATAAGTAATTAAACTTATTACTTCAAATTGTCTTAAATTAGATGATGCTACCAAGTAAGGAAGTTTAGCACCCCCCAATGTAGCAGACTCTTTAAATATATTTATTTTTTCTTTTTGATTATATATAGTAATTCCTAAATCTTTTAGGAAGAATTTTATTTTAGACAAAGCACGTAATCTTGTATTATAATGCTTTTCAT
>DAIMMR010000043.1:0-17485 GCA_036720575.1 Clostridium sp. | reverse complement strand
TAAATTTTATACCTGAGGATGGTATGAAAGTAATAGTTAAAGGAAGGGTGTCTCTATATGAAAAGGAAGGGTTATATCAGCTTTATTGTAATGAAATGAAACCAGATGGCATGGGAGAGTTGTATTTAGCTTTTGAAAAATTAAAAGTAAAATTAGAACAAAATGGATTGTTTGATGAATCACATAAAAGAAAGATACCTACTTATGCCAAAAAAATAGGTGTAATTACTTCTTCTACAGGAGCTGCGGTTAAGGATATAATAAATGTAACTAAAAGAAGAAACAAAAAGGTAGAACTTTTAATTTATCCATCACTAGTTCAGGGGGCAAATGCTAGCAGTGATGTGATAAAAGGAATTGAAGTATTAAATTCTATAGAAGATGTAGAACTTATAATTATAGCAAGAGGAGGAGGGTCCATAGAAGAACTTTGGTGTTTTAATGATGAAAAGTTAGCAGAGGCAATTTATAACTCAAAGAAGCCTATAATAACAGGAGTTGGACATGAGATTGACTATACTATAGTGGATTTTGTATCTGACAGAAGAGCACCTACACCTTCTGCGGCAGCAGAAATTGCAGTTTTTAACCTGGAAGAAACCTTACAAAAACTAAATAATTATAAAAATAGACTTTACACTTGTGCTAATGATAAAATAAAAGATAAAAAGAATAGACTTAATTTTTTGAAAAAAACTTTAGATTTAAACAGTCCCCTTATATATATAGCAAATCAGTATAGTAATGTGGATAAGCTCAAAGAACTCTTAAATTTCAAACTAAATGTTAAAATCAATGAAAAAAAAGAAAAATTGGCAAAGATAAATGCACTGCTTTCTGCCCATAATCCATTAAATATTTTAAATAGGGGATACTCTATAATAGAAGATGATGAGAATAATGGAATAAACTCCATTGAAGAACTCAATAAAAAAGATAAGATTAAAGTAACTATGAAAGATGGAACTTCTAAATTTAAGCTAATTCATTATTAGAAAAGAGGTACTCGTATGCCTAGAAAAACGGAAAGTTATGAAAATATAATGGAAAAATTAGAAAGCATAGTAGATTCTATGGATAATAGAGAATTATCGTTACAAGACAGTATGAAGAGTTACGAAGAAGGAGTAAAATTGTGTAATAAATTATATAAGATATTAAATGATGCGGAAGGAAAAATAAAAATTCTTACTGAAGAAGGAGAAGAAGATTTTAATATTAAACCTCGAGAATAATATGCTGAATTAATAAGGCTATTTACATAGAATGGAGAATGTATTATGGAAATTAAAGGTGCAATTCAAACATTAAGAGAGGAATTGAATAAATACCTCCATGACTATATGGAGGGAAAAGGATCTTATAATAAAAGAGTATATGAAGCTATGCAGTATAGCTTAGATGCAGGAGGAAAGAGAATAAGACCTCTGCTATTTCTTTTGACCTATAAACTTTATAAGGTAGATTGTAGTGAGGTTATGGATATAGCAGCAGCTATAGAAATGATACATACTTATTCCTTAATTCATGATGATTTACCTGCTATGGACAATGATGATTTAAGAAGGGGTAAACCTACGAATCATAAGGTATTTGGAGAAGCTATTGCTGTACTTGCGGGAGATGGACTTTTAAATGAAGCAATGAGTTTGATGTTTAGACACTGTATTGGGAAAAATGATAACGCTATAAGAGCTTGTAGTATTATTTCTGAAAGTGCAGGAGCTGATGGAATGGTTGGTGGTCAGACAGTGGATATTTTAAGTGAAAACACTAAGATACCTATAGACCAGCTCTATTATATGCACAGTAAAAAAACGGGGGCACTCATAAAAGGATCTATAATATCTGCAGCAGTATATGCGGGAGCAAGTAAAGCTGAAATAGATAAATTAAGCTATTATGGAGAAAAGTTAGGATTGGCATTTCAAATAAAGGATGATATATTGGATTTAACAGGAGATACTGCTCTTTTAGGTAAAAAGGTAAAAAGTGATCTAAATAATAACAAAACTACATTTATAAGTACTTATGGAATAAATAAATGCAAAGAAATGTGTAATTCAATTACAAGTGAATGCATAGAAGTATTGAATGGGATGAGTGGAGATACTTCTTATCTAAAAGATTTAACATCATTTTTGTTAAATAGAGAAAAGTGAAATTTAAGTTGTGCTAAAAATTTTAAAACTACTTTGTTAAAGGGATAGATAAAGATGAGTAATTTATTAGATAATTATAAAGATATAAATGACGTAAAGAAGATGTCTTTAAATCAGAAAAAAAAGCTAGCTAGAGAAATTAGAAAATTTTTAATAGACAAAGTATCTAAGACAGGAGGTCATTTGGCGTCTAACTTAGGGGTAGTGGAGCTCACTTTGAGTTTATTTAGTGTATTTGATCTAAATTATGATAAACTTATATGGGATGTGGGTCATCAGGCTTATGTGCATAAGATCCTCACGGGAAGAAAGGATAAATTTGATACTTTAAGGCAATTTGGAGGATTAAGTGGATTCCCTAAAAGGTGCGAAAGTATATATGATTTTTTCGAAACAGGGCACAGTAGTACTTCAATATCTGCAGCACTTGGAATGGCCAGGGCTAGAGATTTAAAGCACGAGAAATATAATGTGGTTGCAGTTATAGGAGATGGAGCACTTACTGGAGGTATGGCACTAGAGGCTCTAAATGATGTGGGTTATAGAAAAACAAAGCTTATAATAATACTAAATGATAATCAAATGTCCATAGGAAAAAATGTAGGAGGGGTATCCAAATATTTAAATAGACTTAGAGTGGACCCTAAGTACAATAAATTTAAGGCGGATGTAGAAGCTAAATTAAAAAAGATACCGAATATAGGAACAGGAATGGCAAAATACCTTGAAAAAGTAAAAAATGGAATAAAGCAAATGGTAGTGCCTGGAATGTTTTTTGAAGATATGGGAATTAAATATTTAGGACCAATAGATGGTCATAATATAAAAGAACTTACAGATGTACTCGCTTCTGCCAAAAACATACAAGGTCCAGTTATTATACATATAATAACCAAGAAGGGAAAAGGATATGAATTTGCAGAAAAAAATCCAGGTAAGTTTCATGGAATAGGGCCTTTCAATTGTGCCAATGGTGAATTGGATGCTGGCTCCTCAAATACTTATTCCAAAGCCTTTGGCAAGGAAATGGTAAAACTAGCAGAAAAAGATAATAGGATAGTGGCTATAACTGCTGCAATGAGGGACGGAACAGGTCTTAAGGATTTTTCTGAGAAGTTTCCTGAAAGATTTTTTGATGTAGGAATAGCAGAACAGCACGCTGTAACTTTAGCAGCTGGAATGGCACAGGCAAATTTAAAACCTGTATTTGCAGTTTACTCTACTTTTCTTCAAAGAGCTTATGATCAACTTATTCATGATGTATGCATGCAAGAACTTCCAGTAGTTTTTGCTGTAGATAGAGCTGGAATTGTAGGAGAAGATGGGGAGACACATCAGGGAATATTTGATTTATCTTATTTAACGCAAATGCCCCATATGACGCTTATGTCTCCTAAATGTATAGATGAACTTCCATATATGTTGAAATGGGCATTAGACCAGAGTTTTCCTGTAGCCATAAGGTATCCAAGGGGAGGAGATAGTGTATGTCTCAATCCTGTAGAAAATTTTAAACTTGGAAAGTGGGACTGTATTTCAAATGAAGGCAGTGTAGCAATAATTGCTCAGGGTAAAATGGTACAAAATGCAGTGTTAGCAGGAAAAAAACTTAAAGAAAAAGGTATAGATGTGAGGATTATAAGTGCATGCTTTATTAAGCCACTGGACAAGTCAATGTTAAACAGGTTAGTTGAAGAAAGGGTAACTATCGTTACTGTTGAAGACAATGTAATAAGAGGAGGATTAGGATCCTATATATTAGAATATGTAAATAAATTAAATAAAAAAGTAAAAGTAGTAAACTTAGGGTTTGATGATAAGTTTGTACAGCATGGGAAATCGGATATTTTGTATAAGCTGTATGGTCTGGATCCTAAGGGTATTGTAAATAGTGTACTTAAAGCAGCAGAGGCAAGTCATATATTTTAATAGTGAGGTAGTTTATTATGTCAGAACCAAAGGAAAGATTGGACGTACTTTTAGTAGAGAAGGGCATTTTTCAATCTAGAGAGAGGGCTAAAGCCAGTATTATGGCTGGAGAAATATTTATTAATGGACAGAGAATAGATAAATGTGGACAGAAGATAAAAAAAAGTTCCGATATAGAATTTAGAGGAGAAAAACTTCCTTTTGTAAGTAGGGGAGGATTGAAATTACAAAAAGCTATAAAAGAATTTAATATTAACTTAAATGATAGAGTATGCATGGATATAGGTGCATCTACAGGTGGGTTTACAGATTGCATGCTTCAAAATGGAGCTAAAAAAGTATTTTCAATAGATGTGGGATATGGGCAGTTTGCGTGGAAACTCAGGATAGATGACAGAGTGGTTTGTATGGAAAGAACAAATATAAGGTATGTAACGCCTGAGGATATAGGTGAATATGCAGATTTTGCAAGTATAGATGTTTCATTTATATCTCTAAAAAAAGTTGTACCTGTAGTTAGTAACTTACTGAAAGAAAATGGCAGGATAATGGCACTTATAAAGCCACAGTTTGAAGCTGGAAGAGAAAGAGTAGGGAAAAAAGGTGTAGTAAGGGAAAAATCTACTCATATAGATGTGATAAATAAAATTATAACTTTTTTAAGAGAAAATAATTTAAAAATAATTTCATTGAGTTATTCTCCTGTAAAGGGTCCGGAAGGAAATATAGAGTATTTGGTATATTTTACTAAAGAAAGCAATTTTAAGGAGTCGTTCATATATGAAGATATAATAAACATAGTAAACTCATCTCATTGTGAACTAAATGGGGAGGAACTATGAAAAATATAGGAATTAACGTTAATACAACAAAAGATCCAGATAAAAAAATGTTAAATTTCATAAAAAAAACAATACATCGTATAGATAAAAGTGTAAAAGTAAAAGTATATGAAAATTGTGATGGATTAGATAAGGATGAAAGTAGTAAGTTAGATGTAATTATAGTATTAGGAGGAGATGGTACTATATTAAATACATCAAAACATATACTTGATTCAAGTACACCTATACTGGGAGTAAATATAGGTCATTTAGGTTTCTTGGCACAGGTGGAGGTAAACAGTATAGAGAACGCACTCAAAAAATTATTTAAGGGAAGTTATGTAATTGAAGAGAGGAATATGATTCAATGCATCTATGATGATGGAAATGGACCGAAGACATATGATGGATTAAATGATGTGGTATTATACAAGGGTATTAAGTCAAGAATACAGAGATATGATGTTTATATAAATGATAACTTTTACAATACATTTAGTGGTGATGGCATTATTGTATCTACGTCTACAGGATCTACAGGATATAATCTTTCTGCAGGGGGACCTATAATATATCCATCTTTAGATATATTATGCCTTACTCCTATGTATTCACAGTTTTTAACATCTAGAACCATTGTACTGGACAATAAGTGCTGTATAACTATATCAGTTAGGAAAAATTTAAAAAATATATTTCTATCAATAGATGGTCAGGAATGGATTGAAGTAAATGGATTAAATACTATAGAGGTAAGAAGATCTAAAAATAAAAGAAAATTTATAAAATTTGATGATAATAATTATTTTGACACATTAAAAGATAAAATTAATTTTAAGGCAAAAGAAGGTGAAGTATATGAAGGTAACTAGACATGCCAAGATACTTGAAATTATAAATTCAAATGATATTGAAACCCAGGAAGAATTAGCGGATAGACTTAAAAAAAGCGGTATGAATGTAACACAAGCCACAGTTTCAAGGGATATAAAAGAATTAAAACTTATAAAAGTATTGTCTGATAGTGGAAAATATAAATATGCAACTATTTCACATACGAAAAATTTCTTATCTAATAAACTTGTAAATATATTTTCTCAAACTGTAACAAGTGTGGAAAATATAAGCAATTTTATAATAGTAAAAACAATTTCAGGGTCTGCTTCTGCAGCGGCTGAAGCCATAGATTCTTTAAATTTTGATGGAATAGCTGGAAGTATAGCTGGTGATAACACTATATTTGTAATGACTAGAGACGTGGAGAATGCTCACATAATAACTCAAAGAATGAAGAAAATGATTTCTGAGTAGGAGGCTATTTTATGCTGCTTCAATTGAATATAAAAAATTTTGCACTTATAGAAAAGTTGACTATATCCTTTGAATCAGGTTTTAATGTATTTTCTGGTGAAACTGGAGCAGGTAAATCTATATTGATTGATGCAATAAACTATGTACTTGGAGGAAAATTTAATAAGAATTTGATAAGAACAGGGGAAAATAAAACTTTTGTAGAAGCAGTTTTTACTATAGAAAATCCAAAAACTGTTGAAATTTTAGAAGAAAAAGATATGAAATCAGAAGAAGATTTAGTAATAATAAGTAGAGAATCTTTTCAATCGGGAAGAACTGTAGCAAAGATAAATGGTAAATCTATTTTATTGTCTGATTTAAGAGATATAAGTAGTACACTGCTTGATATACACGGCCAACATGATAATCAAAATTTACTTTCAGAGCAAAATCACATAGATTATTTGGACTATTATGGTGAAAATTATATTTCTGAGATAATGGAAGAATATAAAAAAAGTTATCAGCATTTAAATAGTATAAAAGATAAAATATATGAACTTTCAGGGAAAAGCGAAGACAGGGAAAAATTAATAGATTTTTTAAAGTATCAGATAAATGAAATAAATTCAGCAGATTTAAAAGAAACGGAAGAAAAAGAACTGAATAAAAAGTTTAATGTTTTATCTAATGCCGAAAAAATAAACAGTGTAATAAACAAATGCTATATAACCCTTTATAGTGGAGAAGAGGAAAAAAATTCTATATATGATAATTTTGGAATAGTTTTAAAACAGTTGAATTCCATAAAAGATATTATGCCTCAAATAGGAGATATGTGTACTTCACTTGAAAATATATATTATGCTATAGAAGGTAATATAGATGAAATAAGAAATATGAAAGACAGTGTTTATTGTGATAAAAACGAATTGGAATATATAAATAATAGAATATATCAGATAAATGGTTTAAAAAAAAAATATGGTAATACTATAAAAGACATATTAGATTATAGAGATAAGATAAAAACTCAATATGAGGAAATGAAAAATGCCTCTGATGTAATAAAAAATTTAAATTCGGAAAAAATAAAATTAGAGAATTTACTTAAAGTTAAAAGTAAAAAACTTCATGAAATTCGATGTAAAACAGCTCATGTTTTAGAAAAAAATATAAAAAATGAGTTGAGTTTCATAGGACTTGAACATAGTACATTTAAAATAGAAGTTAACTTGGAAGATAAATTTACTTCAAAAGGAATGGATAAAGTAAAGTTTTGCATATCTACTAATCCAGGTGAACCTTTAAAGCCTTTGGAAAAGGTAGTTTCAGGAGGCGAACTTTCAAGAATAATGTTAGCGTTAAAAACTGTATTTGTAGATAAGGATCATATTCCATCTGTTATATTTGATGAAATAGATACAGGAATAAGTGGAAGAATAGCACAAAGTGTAGCGGAAAAAATGTATACTATATCTAAAAAACATCAGGTTTTTTGTGTTACACACCTACCTCAAATAGCATGTATGTCTGATACCCATTATTGGGTTTCAAAAAATATTAGTAACAATAAAACCTATACGAAAGTTAAAAAGATGAAAAAATCAGAAAAGGAATGTGAAATAGCTAGAATGATAGGAGGAGAAAAAGTTACAAAACTTACTTTAGAACATGCGAAAGAACTTGTTAGGATGGCAGATTCTAAAAAGTGTAAAATTAAATAGTAGAAACTAAAGAAGTTATCTCCAAAAGTCAGGAGGTGACTTTTAACTTTTTGAATAAAATTTATATTTTTCAAGAATACATTAACTTTAAATGCATCTATATGATAGCATAATAAAATATTTAAAAGGGCAACTTAAATGTAGAAAACAGTGTAACACAGGAGGTAAAAGCATGGGTAAAAAAATTAAACACAGATTATGCTGGATGTTAATTCCTATCCTGTTTATGATGTTAGCTGCCTATTATGGATTGTATGATGATGGAAAAAGATCCAATTTAGTTCAAGTTTCTCACGCTAAATCAGCATTTAATACAGCTGCAGCCAGTAATGTTAATGTATACTTAGGTGGAGAACCTATTGGGGTAAAACTAAATACTAAAGGAGTATTGGTAGTAGCGCTTTCAGATATAGAGACTTCAAAGGGAAAAGTTACAAGTCCTGCTGCACTAGCAGGAATACAAGTAGGAGATAATATAATTAAAATAAATAATGTTTATGTAAAAAATGCCGAACAAACTCAAGCTGAAATAAATAAAGCAAAGGAAAAAAGTATAAAAATATTAGTAGAGAGAAATGGTAAAAGTATAGAAAAAACAGTAAAGCCTGTAAGTGCATTAGAAGGTAATAATTATAAGATAGGACTTTGGATAAGAGATTCTACTGCAGGAATAGGTACTTTAACTTTTTATGATGAAAAAAGTGGTATGTTTGCAGCATTAGGTCATCCTATAACCGATATAGATACAGGTACAAAGCTAAATATAAATTCAGGAGAAATAGTAAGCTCCTCTATTGTATCAATTAAGAAAGGTGTTGAGGGAAATCCTGGCGAATTAAAAGGTATATTTATAAATGAAGATGTGAAATTGGGAGATATAACAAAGAATACAGAATGTGGAGTTTTTGGGAAGGTAAATACAAATTTTAAATGTAAAAGTTCTAAAAGCATAAAAATATGCCCAAAAAAAGACATTAAGGAAGGACCTGCTAAGATTTTTACAACTATATCTGGGGAAAAAGCAGAATATTATGATATACAGATAGAAAAACTATTATCACAAAATTCACCTGGACCTAAGAGCATGGTTATAAAAGTGACGGACCCTAGACTTTTAGCCAAAACTGGTGGAATAGTTCAGGGAATGAGCGGAAGTCCTATAATACAAAATAACAAATTAGTTGGGGCTGTTACTCATGTGCTTATAAATAAGCCTCAGGTAGGATATGGGATTTATATAGACTGGATGCTCAAAGATGCAAATATAATGTCAAAATAAAGAGTACAAAATGTTTTAAATAATTATAAAAAATATGGTAAAATAAGAATAGTATAGTATATGATACTAAAGATAGCATTTAATATGCTATCTTTTAATTTTTTTCGTAATAAAATTTTCATGTAATTTATATAAAAAAAAGGAATTAAAATTCCTTTGTCGAATTTATTATTTGTTAAGATATGGCAATTAGTTAAAAAAAAGAGGGGGAGTAAATAGTATGGAGGAATCAAAAATAAGTGTAATTATCGCAGATGATAATGCTGAATTTTGCAGTATTCTCAATGATTATCTTTTAAATCAGAGGGATATATTAGTTACAGGAATTGCAAAGGATGGGATAGAGGCTCTTAAATTAATTGAAGAAAAAAAGCCAGACTTAGTAGTACTGGATATAATAATGCCTCACCTTGACGGACTTGGTGTTTTAGAGCGATTAAATAATATGAATATGAGTCCAATGCCAAGGGTAATAGTTTTGTCTGCAGTAGGGCAAGATAAAATAACTCAAAGAGCTATAACATTAGGGGCAGATTATTATGTAGTAAAGCCTTTTAATATGGAAGTGTTTACAAAGAGAATAAGACAGATGTTTAATAATGTTATAAGTAGTGGAGATGAAGTAAAGAAAAGCGTATCCATTATGGATAATAAAGAAATAAAATTTTCAAGAGATGACCCTGCTAATTTGGAACAGGAAATAACTAATATAATACACGAAATAGGTGTCCCAGCACATATAAAAGGATATATGTACTTGAGAGAGGCAATAACCATGGTAGTAAACGATATGGAATTATTATCGGCAGTTACAAAAGAGCTATATCCATCTATAGCTAAAAAATATAATACCACTGCCAGTAGAGTAGAAAGGGCTATAAGGCATGCTATAGAAGTAGCTTGGTCTAGAGGACAGGTGGAAACTATAAATAAAATTTTTGGCTATACTATACATAATGATAAGGGTAAGCCCACAAATTCAGAGTTTATAGCTATGGTTGCCGATAAATTGAGATTAAAAAATAAGGTAAGCTAAAAAGTTAAAATATCTTCCATTCATTTTAATTTAAAGAATGGAAGTTTTTTAAAAGGAGCATATAACCCATGAAAATAGAGTTAGAATTAGAAGATATAAAGAATATACAAAATTTAATTAAAAGTAGAATAAATGAACTTAGAGATAAAATGTCAAACGATTCAGATAGGGAAGAGGAGCTAAGACAAATTATAAGATATTATAAAACATTAGCAAAAAATATAGAAAAACAACTTTAACCTTCCCTTAATTGACAATGAGATTGGTAAAGTATAAAATTAATTAAAATAATTAATTTTATAGAGTTTTAAGTAGTAATTTTACAAAATAGATAAAGAGGTGCATAAATATGGATTTTTCTGAAAAAACTATAAAGCAAGAAAACATATACAAAGGAAAAATTATTGATGTTAATGTCCATACTGTAAAACTTCCAAATGGTAGAGAAGCTAAAAGGGAAATAGTAAATCACTGTGGCGGAGTAGCAATACTTGCATATAAAGACAGTAATACGTTGTTTATGGTGGAACAGTTTAGAAAACCTATAGAACATGTGCTTCTTGAAATACCAGCAGGTAAGATTGAGCAAAATGAAGATATGGAAAGCTGCGGAAGAAGAGAACTGGAAGAGGAGATAGGATATAAGGCTAAAAAATTTGAATATCTTGGGAAGGTAGTTACGAGTCCTGGTTTTTGTGATGAATATATATATTTTTTCAAAGCTGAAGATTTATATAAGGGAAGAAATGATATTTGCGATGAAGATGAATTCATAAATGTGCGGGAAGTTAAATTGAATAAAATTAAGGAAATGATAAAAAATGGAGAAATAATAGATGCAAAGACCATTTGTGCATTTATGATGGTATAACATAGTCATATAACTCTTTTGTAAATCATAAATTATAAAAAGATGATGAACAAAAGGGGGATAAAGTTATGTTAGAAAATAAACTATCAAGTTTAATAAATGGGCACATTAAAAATAATTTTTGGTTATATGTTATAAGCATATTATGTGTATTTACAGGGATAGTACTAGGTATATACAGTGTTAGATACATGGGTGGATTTGAGAAAAGTGATCTTTTGAGCTACCTTAAAAATTTTACGACTACAATAGGATCAGGAAGTGTAAATTATAAATCTATTTTTTTAGAAACATTAAAAAATAATATTCCAATAATTTTAGCTGTTTGGTTTTTGGGTCTTACAATGATAGGAATACCAGTAATACTTATAATAGATATAATAAAGGGATTTACAATTGGATTTGCTATGAGTTTTATAATAAGTGGAATGGGAATAAAGGGTATGTGGATTTCACTTCTAGGTATACTTCCACAAAATATAATATATATACCATGCATAATATTTTCATCAGTGCTCGCTATGGAATTTTCACTTATGATATTTAAAGATAAATCTGGATTTAGATGGAAATCAAATGCTTTAGTTAGGTTTACATCCTACTCTGTTTGTTTTTTACTGGTAACTACTGTTATGTTTATAGGTTTTTTTATGGAATCATATTTAACCCCAAATATGATTAAACTTATTGCAGCAAGTTTTGGGATGATGATAGTATGAGCTTGTATGAGAAAAAATCAGGATTTATTATAATAACATTGAAATGTTTTTTTATACTTGTATTTTTTGGCGTATTTCTACCTAAATGTATAGACTTTGTTATATACAACTTTGTTGTTAAGCCTCATTCTTACGACAATAGTATATTTGTCTATAGCATATTTAGTAAAAATATGAACATAATATATAATTACATTATTGTTTTTAACGAATTTCTTAAATTTTAAAATTATAACTCTCGAAGAGTAGGTGATAATTTTGGATGGACTTTTATTAGGTTATGAAGAAACCTTAAAAAAGAAACACATGAGTAAAAATACAGTGGATGCCTATGTAAGGGATATAACCAGATTTTATAATTTTATAAAAGATAGGGAAGAAAATCTAGAAAGTGTAGAAGTTGTATCTATAATGGCATATGTACAATATCTTCAAAAAGAAGGGAGAGCTATCTCCTCAATAGTAAGAAATATAGTATCCTTGAGAAACTTTTATAAGTATTTGATGCTAAAAGGTGTTCTAAATGAAAATCCGGTTTTGTATTATCAAATTCCAAAAGTTGAACATAAAGTCCCTAAAATATTAACTATAGAAGAAGTAGACAAGCTTTTAGGAGCACCAAATTTAGATACTAATAAAGGAATAAGAGATAAGGCTATGCTAGAGGTTATGTATGCTGCAGGAATGAAGGTAATGGAGCTTCTAAGCTTAACTATATATGATATAGATTTAAAGCTTTCTTATGTAAGATGTAGAAGCTTAAAAGAAGAGGAACGAATAGTGCCTATAGGTTCTGTGGCTGTAAAATATTTAAAATATTATTTAAATATAAGGCCTAAATTAAATATATATAATTTGGATGTTTTATTTCTCAATTTAAGGGGAGTGCAAATGAGCCGCCAGGGGTTTTGGAAAATAGTAAAGTATTATGCAAAAGAGGCAAATATAGATAAAAACATAAATGCTTTTACGCTGAGGCATTCTTTTGCAGTGCATTTACTTCAAAATGGAGCGGATATTAAATCTGTGCAGGAACTTTTAGGACATAAGGAGTTATCTGCTACTCAGATATACTCTGCAGTGATAAAAAGAAACAAAATTGCACAAGTATATAAAAAGTGTCATCCGAGAGCATAATCAATGCATAATGTACAATGAACAATTTACAATTATTGAAAAAATAAAGGATTTGATGTTAAAGTCAATTTTAACATCAAATCCTTTATTTTTATGTGATAATTTTCTTGACTTAAGGAAAGAATACATCTCAAAGGAGGAGAGAAATAAAATGAGGAAAAAGCAAGGAGCTTTTAGAATATTAAGCAATATATTAATTTTATTTTTTGTTACAGTATTGTGGTTACCAGTTGTTAATGCAGAACCTTTAAGTGAATCCGATAAAAAAGAGATGAATGGTACAGGATCAGGTTTAAATATAAATGCTAGGTCGGCATTGCTTATGGAGCCTGTAAGTGGAAAAGTAATTTTTGAGAAAGGTTCTCATGAAAAATTAGAACCTGCTTCGGTTACGAAAATAATGACTATGCTTTTAACTATGGAGGCAGTGGATTCAGGAAGAATATCATTATCAGATAAGGTAACCGTAAGTGAAAATGCAAAAAAGATGGGCGGAAGTTCAATGTTATTAGATACTGGAGAAGTTAGAAGTGTGGAAGATTTAATAAAAGGAATAGGAATAGCTTCAGGCAACGATGCAGCAGTTGCTATGGCAGAATATTTAGGAGGAAGTGAAGATCAATTTGTACAGCTTATGAATAAAAGAGCAGCAGAACTTGGAATGAAAGATACAAGTTTTAAAAATTGCACAGGACTTAGTGAAGATGGACATTTAACTACAGCCTATGATATAGCATTAATGTCTAGAGAGTTACTTAAGCATACAAGGATACTGAAATATACTGGAACATATATGGAGACAATATCAGAAGGTAGAAAAAGTCCTATAGAATTAGTAAACCATAATAAATTAGTAAGATTTTTTAAAGGGTGCGATGGATTAAAAACTGGATTTACCAGTTCTGCTAAGTACTGTATATCTGCAACTGCAACTAGAGATGGTGCAAGAATGTTGGCTGTAATAATGGGCTCTCCTACATATAAGGTGAGGAATAAGGATGCATCTATGATGATGAATTATGGATTTTCCAAGTATTCTGCAAAAAATATTTTAAAAAAGGGAGCTGATGTAGAAAAGATTCCTCTAAATAAAGCAGGAGATAGATTTTTTATTGCCAAGGCTTCAGAAGATCTAAAGGTAGTAGTTGAAAAGGGGAAGGAAAGTAAAATTACTTATAAGTGTGTAATAGATAAAAATAAAAAACAATACAAAAAAGGTGAAAAAGTTGGATATTGTGATGTATATGTAAATGGAGAGGCTTTAGGAAAAGTTAATTTATATAGTGACAGGGATGTAAAAAAGTTAGGCATATTTGGAAATTTTAAAGATAGTTTAAAAAATATTTTACAGAAAGGACAATAGTCTATATACTTTTAATGTATAATAAAAACAGGAAATTCGATTAGGGTTATTGGATTTTTAAAACTCGTTGAATTTCCTGTTGATTTGTTTAAGGCATTTGAAAGAAAATAACAAGTCAAAGATGCCTAAAGCATAGGAAAGGAAAGAAAGACATGAATATTTTAAGGGCGTTTACTATAGAGCAAATACAAATTATAAATTTAATAAAAGCTATATGTAAATGTAATGGTATAAAGGCTTATATAGTAGGAGGGGCCGTTAGAGATGCATTTCTTGGAAATAAAGTAAAAGATGTTGATATATGTATAGACAAAAATCCTAATTTTATTATAGGTAAATTGAATGGAATTAAGTGCTTTCAGTATTATGATAAATTCCAAACAGCTACTTTGTTATTTGAAAATGAAGTAAACATAGACTTAATAAGGTGTAGGAAAGAATACTATGTTAGAGATGGTGAACTTCCTATAATTGAGCCATCCAATATATACGACGACTTGCGCAGAAGGGATTTTACGGTTAATGCATTGGCCTATGATATATTAACAGGAAGCTTAATAGATATTTATGGTGGATTGGAAGATATAAAAAATAAAAACCTACAAAAGATACATTTAAATAGTTATAGAGAAGATCCTACTAGAATATTCAGAGCAGTAAAGTATGCAGTAAGGTATGAGTTTGATTTAAAAGATAAGGATGAAATAATTGATTGTGTGAATGAAGGCGTGTTTAATTTGATAAGCAATGATAGAATAGTGAAGGAAATATACCTCTTATGTGAGGAAAAAATGTGGATAAAAAATATTTTAATGTGCGGTAATTTGAAGATTTTTAATGTTAACAGAGAAAAATTAGGAATAGGAAACGAAAATTATAATAATATAGATAAAAGAATTTTAAGATTATTTTATGCCCTTGAAGACAAAAAGTGTGCTCATATATTAGGCGAAAATTCGGTTTTGGATAGTAAGTTAAAAATCTCAATAAAATATTTTGAAGAAAATTATCAAAAAATAACCGGTGTAATTCTAAATGCTATGGATAATTATGAATTATATAAAATATTAAAGAGCATAAATGACTATGGACTTATACTTTTAAAATGGAATGACAAACTTAAGTATAAGATTTATAATTATGTTCATAATATGTATTATTATAAATCGTCTTTAAATGGAAAATTCATAAGTTCTCTTGGAATACAAAATGGAAAAGCTATAGGAGAAGTTTTAAATTACATGGCAAAAATTGAATTAAATTCTATGATAAAGTATGGGAAAAAATATTTAGTAAAAAATTTAGGAGAGATTATTTAGATGTCTTTAAATATAAAAATAGAAAATTTTGAAGGGCCTTTTGATCTCCTTCTTCACCTTATAAAAAAAAATAAAATGAAGATATATGATATAAAAATATATGAAATTACGGAGCAGTATCTCCATTACGTGAACAATATGAGAGACATGGACTTAGATATAGCCTCTGAATTTATAGTTATAGCAGCATCACTTATAGAAATAAAATCAAAAATGCTTTTACCTAAAACTCAGGTAGATGAAGATGATAATGAGGATGAAAAAGATCCTAGAAAAGAATTAGTAGACAAGCTTCTCCAATATAAAAGATATAAAGCAGCAGCTGAATTTTTGAAAAAGAGGGAAACAGGCTTAGAAAAGATGTTTGGAAAAAGACCAGAGATAATTGAACAAGTGAGTATGAGTACAAGTCCGGAACAATTTTTAAAAGGAATTACTATGTTAGATTTGTATCGTGTTTACAGCCAGCTTATGGATGGCTATGTAAATAAACTTAATAAGGGAAATGTTATGGACAGGGAGATATCCTTAGATAAGTTTAAATTACAGGATAAGATGTTGTATATACGAGAAATTATTCAAGCTAAGCCTCAAATTAGGTTCTCTGTTGTTTTAAAAAAATGTTCTTTTAAAATAGAGAAAGTCGTAACCTTTCTTGCACTTTTAGAACTTATAAAACTTAAAGTAGTATCCGTAATGCAGTATGAAAATTTTGATGAGATATATGTGGAAAGGATAATCGAAAATGAGAAATAATAATGAGAAAAGTACTAGCAGTGAAATTGCTCAAGAAAAGGATTTAACAAAAGATGAATATTTTTCTATAATAGAATCGTTATTGTTTGCATCTGGTGAACCTCTTACTCTTAAGCAAATTGCTTCAATAATAAAACTTAGTAGTAAGCGTACAAAGGATTTACTTAAGGATATGGCAGTTAAATATAGACAGAAATCTAGAGGAATAAAAATTTTAAACAGTGATGATAGGTACAGTTTAGTTACTAAAACGGAAAATAGTTATTACGTTGAAGAATTACTTGGGAATAACTCAAGACAATCCCTATCTCAAGCATCCCTGGAAACCTTAGCTATTATAGCTTACAAACAGCCTATAACTAGAATAGATATAGATGAAATAAGGGGAGTAAAAAGTGATAGGGCAATATCAACTTTGGTTGAAAGGGAACTGATAAAAGAAAATGGAAGATTGAGTGTACCTGGGAGGCCTATACTATATGGTACTACAGAAGAGTTTTTGAAATATTTTGGGCTTGAAAATATAAATGAAATTCCGGGTATTGAGGAATTTCATCTTGATTAATTTAGGCATATTCAAAAAATTATAGTGTATTATGTAAGTAAAGAAGAAGAAGTGGCTATTCTTCTTCTTCTTTTTCTTCTTCCCTCTTCTTATCAGAATTATGTTTGAATTTTGGAGATTTAGAATTCATCATTCCTCTTATTACATCCATTACCTGTGGAATTGAATCTACTATCTTATCATAGGTGTTATTTTGTTCTAAAGATAAAAGTCTTATAGAGTCACCTTTTGTGACTAAAAAAGCCACAGGTTTTACCGTAACTCCGGCTCCTGACCCACCACCAAAAGGATATTCTGGATTAGGTGATTCTTCATGGCTTACGTCGAATTCGCTTCCTCCAGACGCAAACCCAAAGGATACTCTTGAAATTGGTATTATAAGAGAACCGTCTTTTGACTCTACAGCATCGCCTACTATGGTATTTACATCTATCATATCTTTTAAATTTTCCATAGTGCTTTTTAATAAATTTTCTATAGGATGATTATCCATAAAAATTCCTCC
>DAIMMR010000042.1:0-17489 GCA_036720575.1 Clostridium sp. | reverse complement strand
TTGTAAGTTTAGGTACAAGAGCAACTAATGATTATGCTGATAAATCTGCATTAGCTTATTGCTCAAATACATTTCTTAATCCAATGGTGAAGCAATTTTTTCATATGCATGATGTTGAAGTGAATGAAAACATGTATGCTTTATCAGAATTAATACAATGGATTTGGCGTTCAAGAATAAGACAAGGGCAACCAATAGATTTATACATTCCTTCAAGAAGAATGAGAGATTTATTCATCAATTGGTTATATAATTATGATTTTCAAAACTCGTAAAATCGAAAAATTAACGTCTAAACATATTGAAATTTCAATGTTTGTTAGTTAGAGGTCTTAATAAGAGTATATAAAAACTCGTATAAATTAAAAGAAGGTAGAAGATGAAAAAAGAAGTTAGAATACTATTTAATCAGGAAATTGTAGATAAATACAGAGAATATTATTTTAAAACTTATCCAAAAAGAAAAAAGTTTGACATAAAACCAACGGCAATATCACTTAATGAATTTACTGCAATGGTTCGTATCGTACAAGCTGGAGAAAAGGTGAAGTATTCGGAATTTGTTGAGTGGGTGCTACACTATTACAATATTCCTTCATTAAAATTAAAAGATTGTACACTGACCGTACACTTTATTTGGCACAATCGTATTCGCAGAGATTATGATAATTATTGTATATGTTTAAAGTTTTATCTTGATCCTATGACTAAGTATGGATTATTAGAAGATGATAGTTATATACAAATTAAAGATGTTAATTTAAAAATGGAATATATAAAAGGTAAACATCCTTCCGTAGAATATATCTTTGAATATGATGACGAATTAAATTAAAAATGCATTATGATAAAACACGAATTTTATCGTACAAAATTGAAAATAAAACATTGAAATTTCAATACTTTTATATGGTAAAATCAAAGGAATTTGGATATTTACCATATAATGTAAAAAATAAGGATAGATTGAGTTAATTTCTCACTATCCCTATTTTTTTCGTGCAAATAAAAGAATTTGTCATTTATATATAACATTGTACCATTTAATATAAATTTGTCAACTATTCCCTACCATTTTTTAAATTCCAATTTTCTTTTCTTAATTGGTTTATTAAATCTGTATCTGTGTATATTTGTTTCTCATATTGCATGATTTGATTATCATAATAATCGCCACAACCTCTACAAACATCTAAAGTGTATTTTATTTGCTTTTCATGACGGTTTTTTAAATCTTTAATTTCTTCGTCAGATTTATATAAAGCCCATATTAAAATCAATGCTACAAAAGTAATTAATATTGAATATATGTACAAATTAACTATTGCAATCACTTCCTTTTTTTAATTTAATTCTTTAATAAAATTGATAGCCTTTTGTTCTAATTCTTCTAACGTTCCATTGTTGTCAATTACATAATCGTATGTATAATTTTCAACGTTTGCATCGGAATTATTTGAATTAATCTTTTCCACCCTATCATTTTTTATAAATACTGTGATTGCTTTAAATGTTTTTTTAAATCTATCAATCTCTTTTGGTTCTCTGGAATCAATCATTATAATTTCATTTTCACTAATGTAAAAAGTATTTATTCTATTATTGCTTTCATTAAAGATGAGGTCGAACTCATCGACCAAGAACTTTTTCAACTCCGAAAGGAATCTTCTCCACTCTTCTGTCTTTTCCCCATTCCAGCCGAAATAACGTTTTGCATAATCTTTTGCAGGATCAATTGATGAATATATTGTTGACGGTATATGTTTGGCTACAAATAATTCGAATTCAGTTTTACCTGAATTGGGATAGCCATTAACAACAACTATTTTCTTCATATTTTTCCTCCCTACTATATAAACTATCATATAAAATATCAAATACATTCCCTAATTCATACTTATCGAAACAATCTTCGCTCAATATCATTGTTGCAGTATTTTTGTTTACATAAGCAATATAATCTTCGTTTTCAACAATAGTCGTTCCATAGTATTTAATTAAAAATTTATCATAAGCTATGTATTCAACGTTGTCATTATCTATTTGCTTATAAACTTGTTCTATGTCATTCCCCGTGATGCGAACTTTAAATAAATAATATTTCCCCATATCATTACCTGCCTTTTTATTTTGTAATTTAATTATATTACTCGAACAAATGTTTGTCAATGATAGTTTATCAAATCCAATTTTATTAATTAAGGCTTCTAATTCATCTTCGTATTCATAAATCCCACTTTTATTGCGTTTGTTTTTAAACCATTCTTTTTTTAAATTTAAATTTTTAATACAACTTTTACATAAAGGAATTTCTATATTATCTTGATCGAATATACTTCCCCATCCTCTCCCTTCAATTTTAAATATTTTATCATACCCCTTTTCATTACAGTTCAAACACATAGTTCCTCCTTATTGTATATAATTATAATACCATTGTCGATATTTGTCAATAATTATACAAATAATATTTTTAATATATTTTTATGATAAAATGAACCTTTTATACGCCATTTAACGAACGTTTTTCTCCTTTTGGTATATTATTACCTGTTGTTGTAAAAACTCTAAATAATCATCAAATAACCCTATAGAATGTATATACTCCTTACCAGATAAACAAGACCTCTTCCTTTCAGCATTTACATCATATTTTTTGCCTTTATTAGATTTAATTACCATATCAAATTTTTTTGACCATTGAGCAAGCAAATACATTTCTTCTTTTTCTAAAACTTCGATTATTTTTCTATATTTAACTAAATCTTCTTCTGGTATATTATATTTTGCTGAAGGCAAATTCTTAGTTGATAGTGGACTTATATTTGCACCTGATGTTTTTGCTTTAACTAATCCTGATATGTAATCCATTAAATCTGTTTTAAACCTAAATTCCCCTTCATCTTCATATTCTTCTATGTAAACTAATATTTGTTTGTCAAGTAGTTCATTTTGGATTGAGCCATAATCATATGATGTAATTTCTTTATCTTTAAATTTTTTTGTTGTTGTGAATTTTTCTAAACCCCCAATTCTATCCTCATATATCTTTTTTAATGTATTTCTAAACCTACCAATTGAAGTACAGTAATATAATAATATGTTTTGTTCGTAATGACGAATTTTATCGTTTTTTACACAAGGTATGTAAAAGTCATCAAAGCTTGAATCTATATTGCCTTGTTCATCTCTGGGGAAATCATTTGTTGATAAATCTATATCAGCTTTCACTCTGAATTCGCCTTTATACTTTTTATATAAATAATTTACCACTATTCCACCTTCTTTTCTTTAATTAATTCTACAGCTTGCTTTATGCAGTCCACGCAATAGAAGCAACTTACTATTGCATATTTTCTTGGTGGGCATTTTAATGTTTTAGTATTGCTCGATATGTATTTCCTAAATTCTTCTTCTGTCATGTATTTTATTGTTAGCAATTCTTCTTCTGTATAAAATCCATTTGGATTCATATATGCTCTTTCAATAATGTTACCCAATAATCACACCTTCTCGTTCAAGTTTTTTTATAAATTCGTATAATTCTAAACTATCGTTCAGTCGAATAAATCCACTTTTTTCAATATCTTTATTCCATCCCGTAACTTTGTGCATACAGATTTTCAAGTCTGAATTGCTTGTCAAAAGGTTAATACAATTATCATCTACTAATATTCCACCTTGCATATGTATTTCTTCTTTTCCCATATTAGTTTTTTCCAATAGATGATAATTATTTTCTGGTATATAGGGGAATTGCTTTGCTAACCATTGTTTTTTATATGCCAAGTTATCCTTTGTACCAATTGTTACAAAATGAATATCGTAGTCTTGCAAATGTAATAAGAGAATTATTACCTTTATATGCTTATCAGTTAATTCAAGTTTATCATTATAAAAATCTTCTCTTGCAAATATGGCTTCTGCATCTTCTAACAAAGGGCAAACATCTGAATAATCCCATTTGTAACATTTAGTCCAATCAGCTTGTTGGTTGTATTCCTGATTATAAATTTCCACAAAACGTTTTGTGCTGTTGCAGATTGTGTTGTCTACGTCAAGATATAATAATTTCCTCATCTCTCACCTCTTTTTAATTTAATTATAATCTGTTCTATTATTTCTTTTGTTGATTCTAAATCTACATTTGGAATAGCATAATCGCATACTTCTATGCCAGTTAATTTTTCTTTTGTTTGGTGACAATGTTCAATCCTTTTATTAATATCTTCGTCACTATCCCCACGTAATTTCATGCGTTCTTGCATTTGCTTGTCGGAAACATCTAAATAAATTACAGCCACATTTTCTTCCCCGTATGCATCTCTGATTTGGCGAACACCTTCACTGTCAACTATGCAATATACTAAATTTTCATTATGTCTTTCAACTTCTTGTCTGGATAAGCAATAGTAATTTCCCGCATAGTAAGTTTGCTCTAATTTATCTATTTTGTCAAACTCCTCTTTTGTTACATAATAATATGTTTGATTTGGGATTTCACCCTTACGTCTTGGTCGAGTTGTGTGTGAAATTAACTGTTTTACCCCTAATTCTTCTAAATAAGAACCTAACGTCGTTTTCCCTGAGCCTGATGTGCCTATAAGTAATAAAAGTAGACTACTCATTTATTTCCTCCTCGTAAATACATCTTAACACCTTTGTCCTAAGATGTCAAGATGTATTTTTAATTTAATTCTAATTATTTTTTATCACTACTTCCTAGCCCACCATTACGAATTTCACTAACTACATCATCCATTGTAATTCCATATTCAACAAATATTCCTTGCATTATTCCTACACCCATTTTAACTTCAATAGTTTTATTTTCATTTGTGTCATTTGTTAATTTAACCATTATATGACCTTCGTTGTCTGAATAATAATAATCTTGATCAATGATTGCGACGGTGTTGTTTAATTGTAATCTATATTTAAAGCCTTGACCTGAACGTGGATAACATTTTAATACCCAACCTTCTTCCATATAACATCTAATTCCTGTTGGAATTTTAATTGTTTCGTTTGGCTCTAATACGAATGTTACTGGAGAAAAAAAGTCATTTCCTGCCGAACCAGAACTACTACGCTTTGGTAATTTAATATTCCCGTATATTTCTTCTAAATTTTCTACTTCGTTGGTGTGCATTTCCCTCAACCAATTTTCACCAAAAGTATCAATCCAATCTTTTTTAAACTGTTCAAAGCTTACTTTTTTAAACATTGCAACTCTTTTCATTCTTCTTCACCTTCCTCAAATGCTATTCTATAACATAATTCTATTTTATCTTTGAATTCTATATCGTCCCATTTATTATTAATTTCGTCAATTACTTGTTTTAAATTATAATCTTTATAATCCAATACATTGAGTAATTTTAAATATTCAACCAAATCCCTTAATTGATTTATAGGTAGAAGATATATTTCCCTGTTGAAAATTTCTTTCATTTTAATGTCTGTTGTCATTACTTTGACCTCTCTTTTAATTTAATTTATACTATATACTATGAGAGTAGTGTTAAAGTGTTACAATATTATGATAATATTTTTTAATTTATTTCTTCCAATCTGTAACTTTTAACTAATACATTGTCTGCGTGCAAATCACGTTTAATTATTTCTGCAATTCTTGGCTTATATGTATTTTTTTCTTTATTACTGTTGAATAATTTAAAATCTTCCTCTGGTATTTCCTCGACAAATTCAATTTGTGTATTAATAATACTACGAACTTTTACATTTATACCTATTTCTTTACTCATATAAGTATTCACCCTCTTCTATAAACTCACCAACAAATCCATCGAAATCCCAATTGTTGTCTTTAGCCCATTCAGTCAGCTTATTACGAAATTCATTTTCATCTATTAAATTGTGTGATACGTTAAATAATACATCAACTAATATATATTGTTTCATGTTAGCACCCCTTTTATTTTTCTAATACCCATTTAAGTGTTAGTATTAAGTGGTTGTATAATGTTGCCAAATAATCTTCACCCTCATCTTGATATTTCTTTTTTAATTTTTCATATGCTTCTAATTCTGCTAATATAGCTTTTTTAGTTTTCATTCTACATTATCCTCCTAATAAAAGGCGAGTTTTATAATTCTTCTTTGATTTCTAATATTTCACCAAATTCCCTATCAGTTTCATCGTAAATATCGTCCCAGTCAGTTTCATTTATCTTCTCTTTGGCATCTTCTACATCTTTTGCGTATACATATCCTTCGCCAACACTGTTTATCTCAATTTTAAAATTATAGCATTTTTCTTCCATTTAACTCTCCTTTATATAATCCAGTATTATTTTTTCTGCTTTTTCTGGATAATCTTGTTCTAAAACTATACAATTTACATGCATTTCGTTATTCATTATGTGAAGTGGGCATTCATTTGAACAGTTTTGTTTATAGCAATACTTAGTCATTTCCCTTTTGGTGTCAAAGTAAGTTTTGACATCCATATTAATTCTCCTTTCATATAAAACATACTTTCTATTGCTTTGTAGTAGGTTGAAGATTGCTCAACAACCTATTTTTAATTTAATTTAAACTATTTAATGGGACACAACCCACTATCACAGTCAGCTTCAGCTATTTCAAATTCTTCGCCTTTTTCATATTTTGATAATAAAGAGGGATTAAACTTTGGTGTTATTTTAATTAATTCATTATATTGTTCTTCTGTTATTTCTTCAAATGGCATTAATTCATACATTGAATTATCAAGTGGCAAGAAACTTACTGCAACAACATCGTCCCAATTATCCCACATCCATTGTTCAACTTGTTCCCACTCATTTTCTTTAACAGTAACAGTTATCGAAACATTGTGATCTGCGTAGTATTCCATAAACATTTTATAGTTTTCAAGTTGTTCAATTGCCGAAACATCATATTTTGTTTTTCCTTTCGGAGCTTTCATTGGGAAATCAATAACTATTGTTTTAGCATTTTCTTTTGTTTGACCTACTTCTGGATTCCATCTATATCCCATATCTTTTAACATTAAAGCTAATGGGTCAAAAGCATTAATTCTTACTCTACGTATGTAATATGGTGAATGAGAATAATGAACCCCACTTGAAACTCCAGCAACTAAACTCAATGTCCCAGAAGGTTTATTTGTAGTATGTAATACTGGTTTATTAAATCCTAATTCATTAGCAAGTTCTTCCGTAGCTTTAACTGCAACTTCTTTTAAATTACTTAAAATTCTTATTTCTTCATCTCTTGATAGATTGAGAATATTTACAAAATCTTGCCACCCAGTAATTGAGCAACCAGTTAGTCTATCGCGTTTATTAACATAATCCCATTGATACAATTCGAAGTCAACACAAGTCATTCTGTACCCTGCTCTTGCGGATAACCTTTGTGCTTCGTACAACCCTTCTTCGTTAAGAACCCCATCTTTTACAAAACTTAATGGTACAATTTCCGTCAAATTGCACATTCCACTATCGTCAAGCAAAATTTCTAGGCAATTGTGTGCTATAAATCCTTCTACACAACCCCAATGTGTTATGGGTTCGCTAAAGTCATAAACTTTTTTTATTCCATTTTCTTTTATATTCATTACACATGGTGTTTTGTATTTTAATATATTTCTTAATTCTATTTTTTTGTATAGATGATAAAAGTTTATTTCATTATGGAATTTTTGGATAGATTCAAATCTGCTTATGCTAACATCATAGCTTTCTCTACATTCATACTCACCGTTTCTAAATTTAACTTTTTTGGCTTTATTTGTTGTGATATAAGCATGAATATCGAAGTCATCTTTTAAAGTTTGAACTAATTTATCTGCAAATTGTTTAGATGTTGTTTTATAACTTACTCTGTGCTTTTTAATTATACAGCCATTGGCAGAATAACAGCCTTGTAAGAAGCTTGATTTTTGTAAATAATCCCAACTATCATATGCTATAGGAAATTTTCTATTTGGCAATTGTTCGGGATCAAAACCTAATTCTGTTAGTTTATCATTATATCCTTGCAAATATATTTTTCTATCGCCGTCCGTATATGTGTATCTATCATTTCTAAATAGTAAAAATATATCTTTATCTTTTTCTCCTATGTTTACTTCAAGCCCTTTATGTGTATCGGAATTTAATCTTCCTGTGCAACCGTCTCCTTGTATGAAGCCATATTTAATATATTCTTCGTTAAATATTTTGTGGTTTCCTATGTATGGCATTAACTTTTTACCCTTTAAATCTCTTGCTTCACATTCTTTTTCTTCTAAGGTCATAAAAATATGATTTGGAGTACAAGTTATTGTTTCTCTGTTAGATAAAACTAATTTAATAGTTTCTTTTTCGCCATTACACCAAACTTTACCATTCCCCACTTCACCATTAATGTTAACAATATCTACTATCGATTTGTCAAGTTCTTCGAAAGTTTTATAGCCATCTTGAGTTAGTAATTTCATATCGCCTGTAAAACATGGATTTGATCCATTACAATTTGGTCGTCTTTTTTTTGCATGTTCAAAATTAAAAAACGCAGGTTCACCATTTAATTTCATTGTTTTAATTTGCCAATGTAATTGTTCTCTTGTTGGTTTTTCTTCATAAAAGATGGAGTTGTTGCTCATTGACCTATGTATTATTTCTTGGTTAACTGTCCATTCGCCATTTACCAAATCATATAGATGCGACTTTGCTTCTATTACTTCTTTATCATCTTTATCAAATAGTGCAACTTCACTCGTTCGCCTAACACCTCCCGAAACTACATTCTCACCTAATATATTAGCAATATCTAAACAATCTATTGGTTTCAAATTTGCATAATTCTCATTGATTTTATTTCTGCTATTTTTAAATACTTTTGAAATTTTATTAAGCATGACTTGCATAGATTCATGACCAGATGCGTAGCCACCGAAAGTTTTTAAAGGTTCTCCTTTTGGTCTTATGTTATCATAACATATTATAATAGTATCTATATCCTTATAAAAACTATCGTAGTGTAATTTTAAAAATATACCTAAAGATTCGCACCATGCCTCTTTGCTGTCTCCAATTATGATTTTAGCTATTGTTTTGTTTAAAAAATGTAATTCTGTTAATTCTTTTCTTTCTGATTTTTTAACAGGCTTATAATAATTATCTATTATCTCAATGTTAGTTTTAACCTTTGGTAATTTTTCTACATCTTCAGGTAAGATTCTAATACCAACGCCAGCACCAATAAGTAATAAATAAAACATTTGGACATACGATTCAAAAGTATCAATTATTTTGAATGCACAGTTGTAGTTTGACATTGGATATTTTTTACTTACATCGGTATTTGCAACCCAAAGCGACCTTCCACTTGGAAACTGCCTAAGATTATAAATATTATCATATAATTTTTCAGCTTCTTCAACCGATGTTGGAGCTAAACTACAATTATATTCAACAACCCTTTTAACAACTTCCCACCAACGTTCTCTACGATTTTCTTTTGGTAAAAATCTACTATAAGTTCTGTAGAATACAAAACTACTCATATCTGTTGGGAATGGATCAGGTAAATGTTTATACTTTGATATAAATTCATCTGTCAATAACCCATCTTGTTGTGTTGTTCTGTTTACATTTTTTTTATTTCTATAATCGTTATAAACTTTACCTAGTTTCCTATCTATTGAATATAATTCTGCCACTACTATCTCCTGTATTTCCTCTACTGGTATAATTTCTTCTTCTAAATCTTCTATTTGTTCTTGAACGGTTTCGCTTATTTCAAAAGCCGATTCTTTATCTTCATAGTCAATGTCATTCATAGCATAAAGTATTGCATTTTCTATTTTAGAAATATCAAAATCAACTATTTTCCCATTACGCTTTAATACTTTAATCTCTGTCATCCACGCACTCCTTTTAATATAATTTATGTAATAAAATGTTTCTTTTATTTATAGTCTCCTGTCAATATGTCATATAAATTTTCAGCAGTTCTCAATGGAATATCAGTACCATCTTTGTCTGTAACTTTACCTTCTTCCCAATTCTTGCCAAAATTTAAATCATAGATATAATATCCAAGCCAATCGTTCTTTTTATCCTTAAACACTTCCTGCAAGATTTTAAAAATTATATCTTCATACTCATGACAATATACTCCAAATGATGATAATTTTCTTCCTATGTCATTTATTTCGTCATAAATATCACTTAAATCTTTTAATTCATTTATTGTTTTGACAAAAAATTCTTTACTTATCATGTGATAATCCTCCTTTCTCTATAGTAGAGACATTTCTATCTCTACTATAGTATATTACTTATTTGTAATAATGTCAAGATGTTTTTTAATTTAATTTTAATTCTTTGAGATATTCTGGTGGAGGTTCTTGATAGGTATATTCACCATAAAATTCTTCTTCCCAAGATTTTCGTTGAGCTACAGCTTCTTCAAATGTTTTAAAACTTCTGTAATATTTCTTTCCCTTAAAAGACATTCTTGCACTCCATCTATTTGTTTTTTCATTATCCAAATAAACACCTGTCATTTTACAATTATTAAAAGGTTTTCTGTTATAAGAATTCTGTGCTCGTGTGGCAATTCTCAATTGTGATTTTCGATTATCAACTGTGTTGTGATAAATATGATCTACTACTAAATTTTTATCCGTTAAATTCATAATTAATCTATGCATAAATAATCCAACTTGTTTAATAGTAGTGGAAATATATCCTCCACCGTCTTTAGACCAACAGTGATTTTTTATCAAATCATAATCTTCTAAGTCAAAATAAAATTCTTCATTCGTGTTATAAGTCCAACCTACACCATACTCACCAGTTAAGTCATAGTTATTTGTTTGTATTTCTTTATTTATACATCCACAAGACATACTACTTCCGTCTATCAAACTAGACGACTTCACCAATCTTATTGTTTTATCATCACAAGAACATTGGCATTCCCACATTACTCTCCCATTTAAGTCTCTTTCTCCAACATCTCTTAACACTTTCCATCTTCCGAATATTTCACCCTTTAAATCAATTTTATATAAACAACCACATGATTCAGTATCTCCTCTTTTTAAACTTTTCCCGTCTATTGATTTGATGGTGTGATTTTCACATTGACATTCGCATATCCAATTATAACTATATTTATCTTGTTTTTTATTCTTATTATACAATCTTCTATCAAAACGTAATACTTTCCATCTACCAAATATCATTCCAGATAAATCTTCTTTTGGCATTTCTCTTCTTATTTTTTGACACCCACAAGATAAAAATTTCCTATTCTTTAATGATGATGATGATTTTACTAAAATTGTTTTGTTCTCGCATTGGCATTGGCATTCCCATAAAATATTTCCGTTACCTTTTTCTCTTTTCCCACTATCTTTTATAACAATTAAATTCCCAAATTGTCGTCCTGTTAAGTCGATTTTTGATGCTATTTTTATCACCTTCTTAAAAATATATTACTTGGTTTTTCTTTGGTATTATGACCTTAGTCGAAATACAACTATCTTCAAATACTTTTTCAATATCTTCTTTTAAATCTTCCCTGCCACTTAATTCACCGTGTATCAAATACAATCCTTCAGCTATGTTTATTTGTTTAACAAAAGATATTAATGTATCTCTTTGAATGTGTGAAGAAAAACTATTTAAATTAACTATTTCTGCATTCATCAATGTTATATTACCATCTACTTTAATCGTCTTTTGATGAGTTAAATCTTTATTGCGAATTTTATAACCGTTTGTATTTTCTCCACAGTACCCTGAAAAAATAATTGTATTTCTCTTTTGTGGTAATAATTTGCGTAAATAACTTAAAATTCTACCATTTGATGCCATTCCAGAACTAGCGAGAATTATTTTACCATCTGTCTCCTCGAGTATCTTTACTGTGTCTTTATAATCTCGAATTCTAATTAAATTTTCCCAATTAAGAATATCATCAATTATTCTTTTATTATCTCCTTCACAAACTTTCTCGTATATATCTATCAAATCATTTGTCAATTTACCTTCTACAACAATTTTCAATTTTGATAACTTATCATTATTATCTATTATGTTTTTTAAGTTGTATAATAGCTGTTCTGTCCTATCCATTGAAAATGCTGGCATAAGTACACAACCACCCTTGTTGAATATAGTATTTTCGATTGTTTGTTCAAGTATTTTTAATTCTTTTTTTCTTAGATTTTTATCTACAAAATTCTTTTCTCTTGCTCCATACGTTGATTCTACTAATGCAATTGTGCAGTTATTTGGTGGGTACTGATTGTCATAAGTCAATACCTTACTAAAATCTTTATCTCCCAAATCTCCTGAATAGTATAATTTATGAACTCTCGCTGATAAATCTTTGTAATAGACAGAAAAACTTGAACTTCCAAGCATATGTGTATTGGCAGTAAATTTAACAGATATATTTGGCGTTAATTCAATCATTTCGTTAAGCTTAACAGTTTCAATTAACCCTTGTATTGTCTCTACATCCACCACTTTACAAAGTGGCTTATATGTTTTGCCTTTAGTTTTCCTATTCTTTTTAAGCCATTCTAACTCTTTTTCCATAATAAACGCTGAATCTTTTAGCATAGGAATTGCAAAACTCTTACATTCTTCTGTCATCAGTATTTTTCCAGTAAAATTTCTATTGACAAGTCCTAATAAATTTCCGATATGATCAAGGTTTTGGTGGCTTACTAAAACAAAGTCTATATTCTTAGCATCGATTTTGTCTAATAACTTACTGTTATTTGCATAATTTGATTCTATACTTTTACCTTGATTTAATCCACATTCCAACAATATATGTATATACCTATTCATGTCTTTATCGAAGAACTTTGTGTATATGCTTGAACCCGTAACTTCGGTTGCATTATTTCCTATAAATTCCATGTAAACTTTTGATAAGATATCTTTTTTTCGTTTATTACTCAATCAAAATCATCACCTTCCTTTCTCTGTTAGTTAAATTATCTCATCTGCAATTCCCATTTCAATACACTGTTCTGCATCTAAATAGCAATCAAATTTCCTGTATTTTAATTCTTCTAAAAAATCTTCATCAATATATGTATTTATCATTATTAAATCTTCCATCAACTTTTGCATACGTCTGCTTTCTTCAACATTCTCTTCCATGTCTTGATATTTACCAATGTACCCTCCCGACAATTGATGCAACATTACCGTTGAATTTTCCGAAATAAATCTTTTATCACAACAAGCGAATACTACCATTCCAGCACTCATGCATTTTCCAAAACAATATGAATGAATTGGTGTTTTCAAATTACGAATCAAATCTACAATTCCTAAACAGTCATAAAGTGAACCACCAAACGAATTTAAATATAAATGAATTGGTTCTCTGTCTGTTGTATCTTGTTTTTTTATGTTTTTCTTATATTGATTAATTATCTTTATAATGTCTTTCTCTTCTTTATCGGTCAATTCGTTACTTTCTGATTCTAACATACAAGCTATGCCACCTAATGCCGTTTCAGCATTGCCTTGATATCTAATTTCATCATCTTCTAATTCCATCTCAAATAGAATTTTTTGAAGTTGAGCAAATGAATTTTCATCTAAATCCCCATTAAATAATACTTTTCTGCCGACTCTCTCAACGCTTGGTTGTGGTAATTGAAAGTCACTCCCCATTCTTTTTTGCATCATACTGTTTACCATCCCGTTTTAAATTTTAATTTAATCTACACTCTGCTATTTCACAATACTCTTTACTAATATCAAATCCTATAAATTTTCTGCCTAAATCTTTAGCAACTTTTGTAGTCGTTCCTGCCCCGTTAAATATATCTACTACTAAAGCATCTTTCCAACTAAACATCTTAATTAACCTCTTAGGCAATTCTTCAGGAAACATTGCAGGATGACCAAATTTTTTCTGTCTATTCTCAGGTGCAAATTTCCATAATCCATTAGAATATTCTATAAATTCTTCTCTTGTTAAATCTGTTTCACCTTTGTATTGTAATTTTTTATTCTCTTTAGCAAATACAAGAATATATTCAAATGGTCTTGGGAAAGATGGACTTGATGGACTTAAATAACTACCCCAAGCGGTTCGGTTTGAAGTTTGACATTTATCCCATACGATAATCGTCATTGGTATATATCCAATATCAACCATCATTTGTATAATGTCAGAATGTGTTGGTATTGCACCGTTCTTTCCATCGCCCATATTAATACAAACTCTACCCCCACTTTTTAGTTTACTATATACTAATGTAAAAATGTCGCTTAACCAATCTATGTATTCGTGGTGTTCTTTGTTGTCTTTGTATAAGTCATATGGATTTTTATTGTATTTGTTTTTACCCAAATCTACATTGTAAGGTGGACTTGTAACAATTAAATCAATTTCATCTTCCAACAATTTTAGTCCATCTATACAATTCATATTATATATCTTGTTAACTTCAAGCAAATAACCACCCCTTTATAAAACCTTGATTTTATGTAGCTTACTATAGATGTTATCCAAGTTCCTATAGTACTTTTTTTGTCCACCAATTCTTGATAACTCTAAATTTTTTTGATTACTTTCGTAACTATTGACAAAAGGTTGCAGTTTTTGAACTATTGTTTGTTGTTCAGATAAATTTTCTTTAATTACTCTGCGTTTTTCATATATATCTTGTTGTGCTTTAAAATATTTATAACCTTGACAAGCATTTACTTTTTTATCGTTTTCTATTTGATGCTCTAATTCGTTTTTTAGCTTATCAATTTCACTTAAACTTTTACTCAATGTTTTAAGATTGTTCTTTGCTATTGATAATTCTTTTTTAATATCGTCAAAGTTCAGTAAGTTCATTTGCCTTTAATACCTCCTGTAAAACATTGAATATCTCCTCGGCATCTTCAGATGTTTCAAAATTACCTAAACATATTCCTTTGTTTTCAAATTTACATATTATCGAATTGATAGGATTAATTTCTATAGTATCAACTCTGTCTAAATTAATTAATTTGCCTTCTTTCGTTTTAATCCACATATGTATTTACCCCCTCTATTCTTGAATATCTGCACTGTCTATGAGTTTTTTAATATCTTTTCTACTGCAATCAAGACACTTCTTTAAAAAACATTGTGCTAATCCTGCTTCTTTATTAAAATCTTTAGTATCACATTTTACGACGGTCTTGCTAGAATCAGACCAATATACAATTGTCGCTGGTTTATCTGGATTTTTTAAATTATAGATTATTTTCTCTACTTTTGGATAATTATTTGTCTTAATAAATCCTCCTGTAAAATAAAGCTGTGGTAATTCATATCCGAATTTTGTTGGCATATCTTTTCTCCTTTTAATATGATTTATTTTTCTTTCTTTTCTGATTTTTCTTCTTTCTTTTTTAACAATTCAGGCGTTATGTATTCTAAAACAATTGCTTTCATTATTTACCTCCTTATAAATCCATTCTTTCATCTTGTGACATTATGTATCTCCCATTCCATGTTGGTTTCATTTAATTTAAACCAGCTATTATGACCGAAGAATAATCCATAGGCAAATACTCCATTCTCTCGTATCTTTAATTCGTTGATTATTCCCTTATGTTCGCCAAACATATCTTTAAATTTAAGTGGCTCTAGGTAGACTTTTTTTAATATTTCTAATTCAGATTTATTCAACGCATACTCCTTTCTAGTTTGGCATTTCAACGTCTAAGAAAATACAATTCCTATGTGAAACTCCAACTTTTTCTGATTCTAATTCATTAATACATTCTTGTAGCTCTTCGGGATTATCAAAATCCCATGCTAAACCAAAAACTAAATTTACTGCCCCTCTAACAAGCCTTTGTAAATCAATGATAGAATATAAAAATGTTCTCTTTAAGTTAAATGGTTTTGTGCAAATAATAAATCTATTTGACTTAGCAATAATTTTGTATCTTTGTTTTTCTCGTTTAAATTTTATTTTATCTCCAACATTTAAACTCTTGCAATAATTAATCATATCTTGACATTGTTCTTTTAAATTTGAATAATCACTATGCACGATTCACACCCTTTCTTACCACGATTTATTAGCTAAAACTTTATCATTTTCATCTACAGACCACCAAGGACTACTATTTTCATCATACAACATTGTTCCATCCTCTAAATAAATTTCAGTATAAGGGTTACATGAATCACCTACAATTACCATTTCTATTTTAGGATAATTTTTAACTAATCTTGCTTCCATCATTTTTTTTAATGTATTATTCCAATGTTCTTCTTTACCCCACTCGTATTTAGAAGGGTATTCTTGACCACGGATACTAAGTATTTTCACAATTACTCCTTTCTAACAAATCATTTGTTCTATTTTTTTAATTTATCCTTATTGCTTCCGTTTTTCTCTTTTCTTTTCTTATAATAATCGTGATTCGCATCAACTAATCTATTACAGCAAACACAATTTGAAATAGCAGGAGTGTTTCCTTCTGCAAATTCATATTGACACCCTTTACATTGTAGATTCATATTATCCATAACTATCGTTCCTTCCGTTAAAATGTATTTTTTATCTACTTATAATTTATATACTTTTCATAATCCATTTCTTCAATTTCGTTTGTATCTTTATTTTGTTTCATGTTTGCAATTTTACAATTAAAAATTGGATGTTCACCTCTTGTTATTAAAGTAACTTCGCTCCATTCTTTGTGATAATCATAATATGTTACACTTTGTTCATCTGCTATTAATTGTAATTGTCTTAAATTATTTCTTAATCTTATTTCATTTAATTCTTTGGCAATTTTTTTTATTCTGTTAAAATCTTTTTTGATCATAAATATTCTCCCTTTCAAATAAAAGATTAAATTTATTACCACCATTTATATCTAAATCCTTGAAACCCTTTAATTTTAATATTTAAATCTTCTTTCCTTAAATTATTCATATATAAAATACACTTTCCTTTCCATTTTCTATCAGTTACATAACAATCTTCTATAATCAATTTACATGGTTCAGCATACTTTATTTGAAAAACTTCCATTGAAGATTCTATTGTGTTATTCTTTACAAAATAAACTCTATCACCTATTTCAAGTTTTTGTGGTGTTTTGTTAAGTGTCCAAAATTGATAAGCATCTACATTTTTAAGAAACCATTCAGTTTCAATTTTATCATTTTTATATTCTGTTTTTGGAATAGTTACTACAATATCCATAGCTTACCCCTTAAACCAACATGGTTTGCCATCTGAATTATATCTATCTTCATCTTTTGTTATTACTTCTTTAATTTCAAGACACTTTTCACAATAATATGTATCAATTCTTTGGTAATTATAAACGTAATAACTTCTTTCTCTTTTTAAATAATCTGATCCTTGATATACCCATTTATGTCCACACGGTTGTTTTGGTGGCGATTCTGGTTTTTGTGCCGTTGTTGATGGAACTTCAGTCCACATAATTTAATTTCCTCCTAATAAATTATTCTTTTTA